>DAISHW010000001.1:0-5273 GCA_036822295.1 Bdellovibrionales bacterium
CGATGAAGCGAGAGGAAGCGGAGCTGAAAGCCAAGCTCGCCGCCCAAGCTGAAGCCGAAAAAGAACTCCAAGCCCTCGGCGCAAACTTTCCCGAAATTCCCAGCGCCGACAAGCCAAGCGTAGCGACCTGACGATATGGGTGGCTCCCGCCAAGTGTGGGGGCTACCCCTTTTTTGCGCCGTTGCTTCAGAATCCCCGCTTTTGTCAGAATGCTTCAGAGGCGTTCCCTTCCTGACGGCGGCGAGTGCTTCTATTTTCAAGAGGCCAGCGTGAACCGGCAGGCAGACCGTGCAGGATCGAAGTGTTTCTGAAGCGCTCAATGCGCCCTCATAAATTCTTCCATGAGACCTGTCACCTTCGGCATTGGGATGACGTGCTCGGATTCAACTTTTATGAGTTGAGCAGACCCGCCAACTTCATTGATCGTTTTGACAAAATTCTCGACGATGCTCATCGGAGCGCGATCGTCCAGAGAGCCATGAATGACTAACACAGGTGCCTTAATTTTATCGGCATAATAAATTGCAGAACGTTCCTTCAATTTTTCTTGAGTCAGCCAGCCGATTTCCCAAAGCATCGTTAACTTGATCCCGTCATACCATGGCCTTTCCTGCGACCATTCAACGAAGTCATAAACTCCGGACTTCAGAATTACACCGCCTAAGGGAAAGCCTGTTGTCGCGACCATAAGGCAGGCGCTCGAAGCCCGACCTCAAGTTTTTCTTATAGCGCCCTCGTTCCACCAAAGGTAGCACCAGAGGCGACGGTGGAAGTGGAAACGGACGACAATGGGCTTATTAAAAATCCCGTTCAATTCGTCTGGAACGACTCAATGGCAAGCGAGAGCTATGAAATTCAAATGGCCCGCGATGCATCCTTTGCGCGAATCGAGAAGAGTGAACAGACCGCGCGGACGGAAGCCTCGCTTGGATCTTTGATGCCTGGCACCTACTACTGGCGCGTCGTCTCAAAAGCTCAAGGCCGACCCAATCTTACTTCGGAGCCGGGAAAAGTTTCGTTTGTCACTAAAAGCGCAGCTCTCCCCTTAGCGGAAGCTATTCCTCCAGAGAGGCAGCCTGCGCTGGAAGAAGAGCCTGAGACACCCGCCGAGCCCGCCGTGGAAGAGAAGACAGTGAGCACGAAATCTCCCACGTCTCAACTTAAGGAACCCGTAACAGCCGAACCGCAGCCAAAACCACTTCCTAAAAAAATAGGTCCGATGCCGGTGAAAAAATCATCCGTGGCCGCCACTGCAAAACCATCGGTTGCAAAAGTGGAGACGGTTGCCTTGGACGAAAGGCCGCCCGCGATCAAACCGCAGGCGACGGCGGAACCAAAAAGCGCGGAGCCGCCTGTTGATGAGCTGGAACAAAGCAACAGCCGATGGGGAATCGGCGCCTTTTACGGATTCAAGCATCTTTCTCTACAGCAAGAGAATACCCTGGGCAGCGCCGAGGTTAGTGTTCTCTTGCCGAGCTACTTTGGACTAAGTTCGCGATTTTCTTATGAGGACTGGGAGGCATGGTTTTTATTCGACTCGTATAAGCTCAAGTATGAGGCCGCGAACGCCTCCGGAGAAAAGCAGCTTTCGTCTCTTCAACTCGGTGGCGCGTGGCGGATATTTTGGGCGGGTATCCGCTTTGAGGAGTTGCCGCTGTTCAAAAACAATGGCGGCAGCGTGGATATGACCAAACAGGGGTTTCTCTTCGCCTCGGTGGGTACAAAGCACGACTGGAGTTTGACGACGCACACGCCGACCAATATTCGCCTGCTCACGCGGATGAGCTATCCGCTATCGCTCTCGACCGACAACACGGCTATCAAAGCATCAAGCCCCGGCGGCTTTGGCGCCGGAGGAACGATCGAACTGAGAAGGCAAATCTATGCGACTCGGAACCGGCGGCTTTACCTACTCTGGCCGGTCGCTGTGGACTATCAGTCACTTTCCCAAAATATCAACTGGGCACCCTCGCAAGGGAAGGTGGACTCGCAGTTCATCTCGATTTCGACCTCTTTGGGGATTCAGTTCGATTTTTAATATTCGCGCGAGTCGGCGCCCGATGTTGCACGGATGGAGCAGACTTCCTGGAACTCAAGGCATTTGCAAAGCCTGTCAGCGACGGCATTCCTTGCGCAGCCTTTTCAAGAGCCGCTTTCCGAATCCCGTCATGGACCCCCTTGAGGACGACGGTCCCTCCCCACAGAGAAACGATAAAAAGAACGGCGCTAATAATCTCTTTCATGGATTGGTCTCCTTTACTTGGTTGTGTTCGTGTTCGCACTCTGGAGTGCGAATGCATAAATTTGTTCAATGTGTACTGGATCAAGCCGATGGATCAGCATGTCCAGCTTGTAGCGGGCCGGAATGTTCTTGGCCCGCTTGTCTTCAGTGGTGAAATTTTTGAAGCTTGCGGGGCTGTATCCATAGAGCCGAGTGAGTTGATCCTTTAACTCCGGTCGGATATTGCGTTTACCTAGCTCCATCGCGGAAATGGTACGGCCCGAAAGTCCAACTTCCTGGCCCACTTGAGCCAGCGTCATTTTCGTTTTTTTACGGAGGTATTTTAGGATGGCTCCCGTCGTGTTGATATTCTCCGAGGAGAGCGGGCTGGGACCCTTGGATTTAGCGATCCAGAGACCAAACTGCTTGCGATAGGCTTCGCCATCATAGGCGGCCACGATCCTCTCGAATTCAGCGGGTCTGAGTTTCGCATAGCCGCGCCCGTTTTCGACTTCACTCAGCCACCCGGCGCTACGCCCGATGTGCTTTGCGGCCTGTTTAATCGGGAGCCGTTTCAGCTCCCGCAGTTTTCGTAAAATGACTCCGTAGTTCTCCATAAGAACCTCTCTTTCCAACGGTTTGGGGGATAAAAATTTGAACGGCAGTGAAAATTCACTGCGAATGGAGAAATTCTGAACTTTGGTGAAAGTTCACTTGAGAGAGGCAGCGGTGGTAGGGAAATGGAAGGGAACTACAGGGATTTCAGCGGGCGCAGACGGTCATTCGGAAAATTCAGGATTTCGACTCTGAATGATTTTAAGTGTTTAGACTCTTTGCTTTTTTTGAATTTTTGCTTCTCTATCTGAAAAAAATTGGTCGGCGAGACAGGATTCGAACCTGCGACCCTCTGCTCCCAAAGCAGATGCGCTACCAGACTGCGCTACTCGCCGTCGGAGTGAAAAACTGTGGAGCAAAAGACACAGTTTTTAACAGTTAACGTTCGCAGTGAAGCTACGCAATTCGCAAAATCGTGTCAAATCATGCGAGTTTGACGCGTGCGAATGTGAAGTCGAATATTTTGATTGCCAACTGAAAAGATGAGTTTACGATTTTGTTATGTGCGTTGAGTCGCGACTACGGGTAGTGAGCTCGAGCCTCTTTCACCTAGGTTTCTCCAAGACTAGACGACATTTTCTTATTGGATTTGAGCAACAAGACAAGTTCAGGACACAACACGGTTACAACAAAAGGAGTTACTCAATGAGACGAGTTCTTGCACTCGCGGCGCTATTGGCATTCCTGCCGACGGCGAACGCGCAAGATAAAGCGAAAGCGGATTTCTCCGCCAATGCCGAGTATCGCGCGCGTTACTGGCTGATGCAAAATCCTCTGGCCAACAAAGACGCATTGAGCACGAACTCAATGGTCGATCATCGCTTCAAGCTCGGTACGGCCTTCCGTGCCAACGAAAAATTCACCGCCAACATGACTTTGCTTCACGACGACATTTGGGGTCAAGGCGACGGCGAACCGCTGGGCGAGCGCGATCACGCGACCGGCGGCACGGAATCCAACTTTTTAGCGGTCAACGAAGCTTATGCTTCGTGGATGTTCTCGGAAGACATGAACTTCAAGTTCGGCCGCCAGAACTATCAGATCTCGGACGGCTACGTGATGGCCACCAACGATTGGGAACAGCAGCCCTTCGCCTTTGACGGCGTGGTCGGCAGCTGGGATGCCGAGTTCGGCCGCTTCCAATTGTTCGCGTTCAAATATCGCGAGCTGACGGGCGTATCGGCGAGCGGCAATCCCGAGCACAACGCTTACGGTTTGAACTTCGATCTGAAGACCAATCCCGAATGGCTGAAAGCGCTGAACGTGCACGTGATCAAGGACAACGCGGACGCGGTTGAAGGCGCGACGGGCGCGGACGTCGAGTCGCTCTCGGGCCAAGACATGCTTCGTTACGGCGCGCACGCCGGCTTCCACTTCGGCATGCTCGATCTGCACGCTTGGTACGCGGCCAACAACGGCAAGTACAAACAGATCGCGGCCGGCGGTGCGAAGAACGAAATCGACGGCAAAGGCATGATGTACATGGCGGAACTCGGATTCAACTTCGAGAACTTCATGGCCAGCCGCCTGCACGTTCGTTACCACGCGTCGTCGGGCGACAAAGACGCCACGGACGGCGAAGAAGGTACGTACGATCCCTATTTCAACGAGCGCCACAATGCCGCGGGCATGATGGACCTCTACAACTGGGGCAACCTGACGTACACGCAAGTCGGTTTCACCATGAAGCCCGGCGACAAAACGACCGTGGGTCTTCAGTACAGCATGTTCGCGCTCACTGAAAACACCGCGGGCGTGAACGCCGGTCGCTTCGGCGCGGGCCTTGGCTCGGGCTCCGGCTCGAGCGACAAACTTGGCGACGAAATCGACCTGTGGGCGGAGCACGCCTACGACGGCGGCTTGAGCACGGTCCTGCGTCTCGGCCACTTCATGCCGGGCGACCGCTACGACAACACCACCTCGAACCAAGGCGATGCGATCACGCAACTCATGGTTGAAGGTAAGCTCAATTTCTAACCGATCACCGGACTTAGTTCCTGATCGTAAGATGGAGCCGGAGACCCCGGCTCTTTTCTTTTGAGGTGCCCGGCTCGTATGGCAGAGTGAAGGAGTGGATAAGTTTCTGGCCAACGCTCCCAAGAGCACGCTCGCTTTTATCGCGGTCGTCGGCGGCATTTTGCTGATCGTGTTCAGCCAGCCGCCGGCGTCGATCTGCGATTCACAAATCGAAGTGATCAAAAAGTCGCAAGACGCTTTTCTTTACAAAGATCCGAAGTATCCCAAAGCCAAAACGCTGAAGACCACGCGTTACGAGTACCTGCGCGACCATTGCAAAACGACCAACAGCCCGGGCGGCTGCTACGAGCTCTTTCAAGAGATGAAAGTGCTTTTGCAGGATTTGAACACGCTGCCCGAGGAGTGCGCGGCCGCCGCGGGCTCGGAAATGCAATTCAAACGCGCCTTGAATGAGGTCATG
>DAISHW010000001.1:5283-21989 GCA_036822295.1 Bdellovibrionales bacterium
AAGTCGTCTCACGCTGGGCGCCATACAGTACCACGTCTGGCATGGGGGGAAAAGCCGCCCGCCGCTTACCACTCGAAATTCGGCTGGCTCGACACGGCGGATATTTCGCTCTATTGCAAACTCAAAGGCCGCTACCAAGCGACCTACGGCGAAGGCGCATGGACTTCGCTCCGCGAGAAGATGATGAAAGAACTCCCGGGCGCGGCCGAGATGCCGCGCAATCAAGTCTGGGACATGATCATCTTCTCGGAAAACTGCGCGCGCTATCCCTAGAGCTTGAGGTTTCCGGGCCCCTTGTGCGAAGGTGGCGACATGAATAAAAAAGACCTTGTTATGTTTTTATGTCTGCAAGCCTGCGCGGTCGTCGTGGCCGGCGGATCTTTCGCGCTCATCGAAGACCGCTTATGGGCCGGCGCTCTGGCGGGCAGCTACTTCGTTTTGTCAGGCCTGTTCATGGTGACGCGAGCGGTGCAGTGGAATGACGTTTGGCGCTCATTCTGTTGGTATCCACTGATCGCGCATGTGTTCGGAATCTCCATTCCCATGATGGTCACGCGCTTCGCGCAGGCGGGTTTGCATTTCGAGAACGTAAAAATCCTGGGCTTGGAAGGTCCGGCCTTTCATCGTCTCTCTACGGTGATATTTGGGGCTTTGGTCTTAGGTACGTTGATCGATCTGGCCAGAACCTGGCGGGCGACGAACGTCACCCGCGAGTCGGTCGGCTCTTGATTTCCTAACTAGTCGATCGAGAAAGGCTTCGGGGAAATGGTCTCGGGACGCTCGAAGGTATCATAAGCTTCGGTGCCGTTCGGCAGAAGGGCCAGGCTGCGCGCCTTGCGGATCGCCGCCGCGACCTTTTTTTGCTGGGCCGAGCTCAGTTTGCTGATGCGCGAGGGAACGATCTTTCCGCTCTCCATGATGAAGCGACCAAGGGTCACGGGATCTTTGTAATCGAACTCAAAATCAGCCGGGTAATCGGGGCGGAATTTTGAACGGTAGTTCTTCTTCATGCCTTTTTCTTGGCCGCCATCGCGGTCCATGTCTTGTCCACGGTCGCCACGGTCATTGCGACCCATTCCACGCTCACGGTTGTCGGAGGAGTTTCTTTCCATTGTCTTGCCACCTTTTGCTTGAAAGCCCGGTAGATATATTACGATTTTAGATTGCCAACAAGTGCCTTTTTCCTCTATAGATCCCTTTTGCCAATCGTTTAAGTCATCTGCGGAGTAAGCCTATGCCTCGTTGTGAATTGACAGGGAAAGCCCCTGAAGTGAAAAATTTGGTCAGCCACTCGAACATCAAAACCAAGTCTGTGGCGATCCCGAATGTTCAGCAAAAACGGCTATTTAGTAATTTGCTCGGCCAGATGGTGTCCTTGAAGCTCGCGACTTCGACCATTCGTTCAATCGATCATGTCGGCAGCTTCGATAAATTCGTATTGAATCAGTCGGATGCAAGACTCTCGAAGCGAGCTCTGACCTTGAAGACCCGGATGCTGCGCAAGCTCCGCGGGCAAACGGCCAAGCGTAAGAAGAAGGCGGAGTAAGCCATGGCGACCAAATTGAAGATCAAAAAAGGCTCGACGGTACAAGTCATCGCGGGCGCGGAAAAAGGCAAAAAGGGCACGGTTCTCGAAATCGTGACCAGCAAAATGGGCGTGCGCGTGCAGGGCATCCGCATCCAAACCCATTTCGACAAGAAAGACGGACTGCAGAAGAAAGAGGGTTTGATTCACTATTCGAACCTGAAACTCGTCGAAGGTCCGGCCACTAAAGCCAAGGCTTCCGGCAAAGCTAAATCGAAGTCCAGTAGCTCTGCCAAGAGCTCCACTTAGTCTTAATTTAAGCCGATAGGGAGTTCATGCTAGGGCGCCCCTTATCTATATTCATGAAGCTCGTTATTTCGTGGTCTGCGATCGCGAGCTCCTTGGCGTTTGCGGACTCCGTCGAAGTCGAGAACAAGGCGTACTGGCTGTGTAAGAATTCGCGCGAAGTGCGCACGATCCGTGTGGCCGTGAGTGCTGCGGGCATCTGCTCCACGTACTACGCCAAGCAAGGTTCCGAAAAAGCGGTCGGCTCGGGCAAGAACCAAGAGAGCTGCATCGGCTATCTCAACAATATCAAAGGCAACCTCGAGAAATCGAATTGGAGCTGCCGCGATGTGAGCGCGACCCGCATCACCTCGAGCATAGAAGAATAATGAAACTGGGTTTGGCGCAAATGACGTCGACCGACGACGTTCAGGCGAACCTGCGCCAAATGATCGATCTTTATTCGCGCGCCGCTGATCAAGGCAGCGATCTTGTCGTCTTTCCTGAAAACAGTTTGTACTTCCGTCTGCAGCCCGGCGCGAAGCTTATGAGTTTGAGTGTCGACTCACCTGAAATCCAGCGGCTGCGTGAGTTGGTGGAGCGGCGCAATGCCGGGTTGATGTTGACGACCGCGATGGATGGCACGGGCGGCAAGGCCCGCAATTCGACGTTGCTGCTGGATCGCGGCCAGGCTCCTCGTATCGTCTATTCAAAAATTCATCTGTTCGATGTCGACGTCGATGGCGCTCCCAGTGTGCGCGAGTCGGACCATTTCCTGAATGGCGAAGGGCCGGCGACGGTTTCGTTCCGTGGTTGGGAAATCGGCTTGAGCATTTGCTATGATTTGCGTTTCGCGGAGCTGTATCTGCGTTACGCGCACGAAGTGGATTTGATTTTGGTGCCCTCGGCCTTTTTGGTGCCGACGGGTCAGGCGCACTGGCACGTGCTGTTGCGGGCCCGCGCGATCGAGGGGCAATGCTTCGTGGCGGCGCCCGCGCAATCGGGCGAGCATCGGAGTTTGAACGGCACGATTCGTAAAACCTATGGCCATTCGCTGGCCGTCGATCCTTGGGGACGGGTGCTGGCCGAAGTCCTGGACGCGCCCGCCGTGCAAGTGGTTGAATTGGCTAAAGAGCTGATCGCCAAGGTCAGACAGCAGATACCGATGAAAAAACATCGCCGCCTGTGATAGGATGAAGCCGTGAGGTCCGATATGAAATTCCTGTTGATCGCCGTCGTATTTTTCTCAGGCCCATTGTTGGCTCAAGAAGATCTTTTGACCGAGCCGCATATGGCGGATGAGGGACGCGATCCCGCCGCCGTTCGCGCGACCTTGAATAAGCGCACGTATCCCGGCGGCGTCGACGAGGAGGATTTGCGCGTGCTCGCGGCTTTACCCGAGGCCGGTTTGAAAACGGATGCGCGCACCGTTCAGCGTGAAGTTTACAAAGGTCTCTTCAATCAGGAAATGAAAGACGAGCGCCACGATCCCGTGGAAGAGTGATGCCGCGTTTTCTGGCCATAACCTCGCGAGGCCTGCTCGAACCGTTGACCTCGGAGTTGCAGTCCTTACAGATTAAAAACGTCCATCAAAAATCCGACTCCGTCGAATTCGACGGGCCGTGGTCCGATCTGTACCGCGTGCACTTGAACTCGCGTATCGCGACGCGCGTGCTGTTGCCGGTGGCCGATTTCACGGCCTACAACGAAGAGGATCTGTACTACGGCGTCCTGCGCAAGCACGATTTCACGCAGTACATTTTCCCGAATCAAACTCTGAGAGTCGAAGCGCATGTGCGCGAGCACAAGACTTTGCGCGATCAGCGTTTTGTGGCCATGAAAGTGAAGGACGCGCTGGCCGATCAATTCCGCGGGAAGTTCGATGAGCGCCCGAGCGTCGGCGATGAAGAGTCGGCCGACCTGCGCGTGGTCGTGCGTATCGTCGGCACTCAGGTTTCGGTGGCGCTGGATTTGACGGGCGATTCGCTGTCGAACCGCGGATATCGGCGCCATGTGGGCGAGGCTCCGCTGCGTGAGCATGTCGCGGCCGGCATGCTTCGCTATTCCAAATGGAGTTATCCGCAACCGTTGCTCGATCCTTTCTGCGGTTCGGGCACGATCCTGATTGAAGCCGCGCTGAGCGAGGCGGGGCTGGGCGGGCTCAAGCGCCGCCGTCCGTTCAGCTTTGAGAAATTGCGGGGCTTTCAGCCCGAGGTTTGGGCGGAGCTGCGCAAGGAAGAGCGCCGGCGCGCGGCTCCGGGCAAGCCGTTCTTGTTCGGCTACGACGTCGACGCGGGCATGGTTGAAAAGGCGCGCTTGAACGCGCGCGCGGCGGGCGTTGAGAACTGGATCTTGTTTCAGCAGCGCGACGTGCGCGATTTGAAGCCGCCGACCGAATTGGCGGGATGGATCGTCACGAATCCACCTTATGGCGAACGATTGGGATCGAAGGCTTCAGCCAAACAGCTGATGAGCGATTTTTCACGCGCTTTGAAGACATCGTTTAAAGACTGGAACGCGTGGATCTTGAGCGGCGACGCCGAGGTCAGCTCGGGACTGAAACTCAAAGCGCGCCGGCGCATTCCCGTGTTCAACGGACCGATCGAATGTCGGCTGTTGAACTATCCGATCTCTTGATCTTTATCGTCCTGGGGGATCCCTAATTGCCGCATCACTTTGCGCATTTGCACGAGCAATTTAGGTAGGTGGCGCATCGCCATTCGGGTGCGAAGGGCGTCGCGCAGTTCTTGAAGCGGCATTCCGGAGTACTCGCCGGCCTTGGTCACGCTCTTGGTGATTCCGGACAATCCGCCGATCTGGACTTTATCGGCGACCGTGATATGGCCGGCCATCGTCGTGCGGCCGCCGAAGACGCAGTAGTTGCCGATGGTCGCCGAGCCCGCCGTGATCATCCCGCCCGTGATCAAACAGTTTTTGCCGATCACGATGTTGTGGCCGAAGTGGCAATGGTTGTCGATCTTGGTGCCCGAGCCTATGCGGCTGTCCTGATACGTTCCGCGATCGATCTGTACGCCGGCGCCGACGTGGACGCGATCTTCCAGGACCACGCGACCGTAATGCGTGATGCGGTGGCTATTGAACTGTTTGTCCTGTGCGTAACCAAAACCCTCGCTGCCGATCGTTGTGTTGGGGTGCACTTCGCACTCGTCGCCGAGCTGGCAGGAATGACCGATGAAGACCAGGGGGTGCAAATGGCAGCGCGCGCCGATTCTGGCGTCGGGTTCAATGACGGTGTTGGCGCCGATGATTGAATCTTCGCCGATCTCGCAGTTTTCACCGATCACCGCGCCGGGGCCGATCGTGCAACCTGGGCCGATTTGGGCGGTTTTCGCGATTTGCGCGCTCGGGTGAATTTTCGCGCCGGCAATCGGTTGATGATGTTTGGTGAGAGGGAAAAACCGCTTGGCGATCGTCGCCATGGCGAGTTGTGGATTGGCAGAGGCCAGCACGGTCGGAACCGTGGGGGGGATCTTGTCGATCAAGTCCTTGTGAACGACCCATGCTTGGGCACGGCTTTCGAGAGCCTCTTGCAGATGCTGCTTACTGGCCACGAAAATCAGGCTGTGATTCTGCGCGGTCGCGCCGGTTTGCAGGTCAGAGACCGTGGCCGCTCCGGCGCCGCGATGCAGGTTCACGAGATCAGGCAAATTTTCCACGATTTCACGAATATGAACTGTCACGGACCACTTCACCTCATGCCGCTTTCAATGGTGCCATTATGAAAAAAGCCAATGTTGGCCGGATGTTGCATTCGTTCATGCCACTTAAGGTCCTAGCCTTTCAAGGAATTTTGATATAGATACTGGGTTTTTGACATGGAGAATCTCTCATGGCGCAGAAGAATGTGGCGGCTCGACCGGCCAAATCCGTGAAAGCTCCCAAAGCGGGTGTGAAGAAGGCGGCCGTTCGCGAACCCCAAATCGAAAAAGCCAAGGCCGCGCTGAAAAGGCAAACGGCCGGCGCTCCCAAGGCAAAGGCTGTAGCCGCGCCACCGGCGCCCCCGAGGGCGAAAACCACCGCGAAAACAAAAGCGGTCGAAGCTACGGCTGCGCCCGCGGAGCCAAAGGTGGCCGCAAAACCGGCGAAAGAGCCGAAGCGCAGCCGCAAAATCTCGATTGAAATCGCCGCGAACGAAGCGGCTTCGGCGCTTCAGGCGAAATGGTCGGCGCTCTATAAGAAGGTCGATCAGATCGATGCGAAGCCCTACAACATGAAGGCGGTTTTCGAGGAGAAAACGGCCATCACGCATAAGGTTCTGGGTTGGGGTTATATTTTGGCGAATCGCAACGACCGATTGGAAGTTCTGTTCAAAGATGGCATAAAGTACCTCATTTCGAATTATAAATCTTAAACTGGTAATAGGATTGGGTTGAATGGCCAAAGACGATCTTGCACAGCTGGAAGGACAGGTCGTGGACGCCGCCGCCGGCGGAATCTACAAAGTGAAACTGGAGAACGCGGTGGAAATCTCCGCGAAGCTGTGCGGAAAGATGCGCCGATTCAATATTCGTGTGGTGGTGGGCGATAAAGTGACCGTTGGCGTTTCGCCCTACGATCCCACTCACGGTCTGATCATGTACCGTCACAAATAAAAATTTATGGTTTCTGCAAATTCATACATCGCGGGACGAGTTGAAGGTGTAAGCGCGAAATCGATCGAGGCGGTTCTGGCGTCAAGCGCCGAGGGCGGCACGGTTCCCTTCATCGCGCGCTATCGCAAAGAGCGCACGGGCAATCTGGACGAGGTTCAGATCCGCGGAGTGCTCGAAGCCAATGAAGACTACGCGACGATCATGCAACGTCGCGCGTATGTCGTCGCGGAGATCGAAAAACAAGGCAACCTGACCGACGATTTGAAAAAGGCGTTGGAGAACTCCTGGGACTTGAATCAGATCGAGGAGATCTATCGTCCGTTCAAGAAAAAGAAAAAATCGAAAGCGACGCTTGCGCGCGAAGCCGGTCTGACGCCCTTGGCGGATTGGATTTGGTCGCTGGGCCACGGTGAAGCGCAGGACACGATGACTTTGGAAGTGAAGGCCAAGGAATTTGTTTCGGCCGCCAAAGGCTACGCGACCTATGACGAAGGTTTGCGTGGCGCGCAGCACATTTTGATTGAGCGTTTGGCGAACGACACGGTCCTGCGGGCCGCGGTTCGCGATGAATTCTACAACAACGGCAAGCTCAAGTCGGTGAAGACGCCGGAGTTCAAGGCGCATTCGAAATTCGAAATGTACGCGGAATATTCGGAGCCGATCAAGGCGTTGGACAGCCGCAAAGCTTCGCATCGCTATTTGGCTCTGCGGCGCGGTTGGCAAGAGGGTGAATTGAAAGTCACGCTCGAGGCCGATGAAAACTTGCTGCAATCCAAGTTTGAAGCGCTGGCGACTCCGGCCGACTCGCAAGCGAAAGAGTTTTTAAAGCAGACGGCCAAGATGGCGTTGACGGTTCACGTGATTCCGTCGATCGGCAACGAGCTTCATAGCCAGCTGAAAGAGCGCGCGGATCTTGACGCGATCCAGGTGTTTGCCGAGAACGTCCGCCGCGTGCTGATGGGTTCGCCTTTTGGCCCGAAAGTCGTCTTGGGCGTGGATCCGGGTTTGCGCACGGGTTGCAAGGTCGCTTTGATCGATCGCAACGCGCATTTCATTTCGCACACCGTTTTGCACATTCAAGGCGAGGGCGCTCGCGAGAAAGCCAAGTCGCTCTTCTCGGAAGCTCTGCAGAAGATCAAGATTGAAGCGATTGCCATCGGCAACGGCACCGGCGGTCGCGAAGCGGAGACGTTTATCCGCGCGACCTTGAAAGAGATCGGCGTGGATGTTCCGGTGATCATGGTCAGTGAATCGGGCGCGAGCGTTTACTCGGCCTCGGACGTCGCGCGTGAGGAGTTCCCGGATTTGGACCTGACCGTGCGCGGGGCGATTTCGATCGCCCGTCGCGTGCAGGATCCGTTGGCGGAGTTGGTGAAGGTCGAACCGAAGAGCATCGGTGTCGGTCAGTACCAGCACGACGTGAATCAGATTCGCTTGAAGAAGTCGCTTCATGAAGTGGTTGAGAGTTGCGTGAACCAAGTCGGCGTGGAAGTGAACACGGCGTCGCCGGCGTTGCTTCAGTACGTGGCGGGTATCGGTCCGGCCATCGCGCGCAACATCGTGGATTACCGGAAGTCCCATGGCCTGTTCAAAGAGCGCGATGAATTGATGAAGGTTCCGCAGTTTTCGACGAAGGCGTTCGAGCAGGCGGCCGGCTTCTTGCGCGTGGAAGAAAGCAAGACGGTTTTGGATCGCACGGGCATGCACCCGGAGCGCTACTCGGCGGTGCGCGAGATGGCGCAAGAGATCGGCGCGCCCATAGGTTCTTTGATCGGCGCGGGCGCGGACAAGCTTAAGCCTCTGAAAGAGAAATGGGCCAAGCTGATCGGCGAGTACACGTTTGACGATATCGTGCGCGAACTGGAAAAACCGGGCCGCGATCCGCGCGACATGTTCAAGGTCTTCCAATATCGGGATGATATTCACGAGTTGAAAGATCTTAAGGGCGGAATGATTTGCCCGGGCATCGTGACCAACGTCACGAATTTCGGCGGGTTTGTCGATATCGGCGTGCATCAAGACGGACTCGTGCATATTTCGGAGTTGAGTCATCAGTTCGTGGAAGATCCGCGCAAAGTCGTAAGCCCCGGTGATCAGGTGCAGGTGAAAGTTTTGGGCGTGGATTTGGATAAAAACCAGATCTCGCTCAGCTTGAAGCTGGAGAATCGTCCGCGCGTTGAAAGTCGTCCGCCCCAAGAAGCTCGCGCCAAGAGCGGTGGTGGTCAGCAGGGGCCTCGTCCGCAAGGCAAAGGCCGTGGTGGCGGCGGCGGCAAGCCCCGCCAAGATCGCGCGCCGCAACCTCAGCGGCCGGAGAAGAAGCCGTTCAACAATCCGTTCGCGGCTCTAACGGGACTGAAATCGGAGTAGCGTTTCCGCGAACTCGGTGAAGCCGTCGGCCTCTCGGCCGTCGGCGATGAAGGCGGGCTTGTGCTTGAGCCGCGGTAAGAATTCCTTGATATTCGCGACCGCCACCGCATTCGGGAAAAAGCCGAACATCGGTTCGTCATTGGGGGAATCTCCGACGAACGCGCACTCCTCGCGCATGCGTTTTTCATCCATGCCGAACTCGCGCTTCAAATACACGCGGCAGGTGGACAGTTTGTCGTGATCGCCGAACCAACCGTTCACGTGAATGTTCGAGACTTTGGCGGTGGCGCCATGTTCCGCGAAGATCCCGACGATGCGATCGATTTTGCTTTTGGATAGGGGGGGCACATCCTCGCGGAAATCGATGGCCAGGTCGAAAAGGCGCGAGAACTGGTCCGAGGCTATGCCCGCGCCCGGAACTTCGCTTAGGACTTGCCGGCGGATGGCCCGAAGTTTCGCGCGATCGGCCTGCCTGGATTTTTTATCGCGGGCGAAGACGCGTTTCATTTTTCCATTCGCGAGTCGGAAATAGAACGCGCCGTTTTCCCCGACCACTCCGTGTACGGGCCAAAGTCTAGCTATGAGTTCCCACCATCCGGCCGGACGTCCAGTGACCGGGATCACCGCTATCCCGGCCAAGGCAAGTCGACTTAAGCTTTGATACGCGTGCGCCGGTAATTTTCCGTCGTCCGTGAGCGTGCCGTCGATGTCGGTGAGCAGGACTTTGATGGTGCGGGAATGGAACTCTTTGAGAGATTTCATTCACACATAGGGCCCAAGACAGAAGCATTGAGTCAACAGAAAACGATTGAAAGAAAGGTGCATTGGGTCCAAACCTAAAAACATATGTCAAAATCGACCGGTAAGAAGTTAGTGATCGTTGAGTCCCCCACGAAGGCCAAAACCATTCGTAAATTCCTGGGCAAGGAATATACGGTTGAAAGCTGCATGGGCCACGTGCGCGATTTGCCCCAAAGCGCCAAAGACATTCCGGAGAAATTCAAAAAAGAAAAATGGGCGAACTTGGGCGTCAACGTCACGGACGATTTCGATCCCATATATTGCGTTCCGAAGACCAAAACGCGCATCGTGAAGACGCTCAAAGAAAAGCTCGCCGACGTCGAAGAACTGATTCTGGCGACGGACGAAGACCGTGAAGGCGAGAGCATCAGCTGGCACTTGGTGGAGGTGCTGAAACCCAAGGTTCCGGTCAAACGGATGGTGTTTCACGAGATCACCAAAGAGGCCATTCAGGAAGCCTTGGAACATTTCCGCGCGATCGATGCGGATCTGGTGCGGGCGCAGGAAGCGCGCCGCATCCTCGATCGTTTGGTGGGGTACTCGATTTCGCCGCTGTTGTGGAAGAAAGTGACCTACGGATTGTCCGCGGGTCGAGTGCAGTCGGTGGCCGTGCGGTTGATCGCCGAGCGCGAGCATGAGCGCTTGCGCTTCCGCCGCGCTAAATATTGGAGTTTGACCGCGCAGAACGAAAAAGACGGCGTTTCTTTCGAGAGCCGTTCATTCACTTTGAAAGGCAAGCGCGTCGCGATCGGCAAGGACTTCGACAGCGAATCGGGCGAGTTGCTCGCCGATAAGAAAGCCGGCACCGTTTGGTTGACCGAGAAAGACGCCGTCGGTTGGGTGAATTCGCTGGCCGGCAAAGAATGGACGGTCAGCGAGGTCGAAGAGAAGCCGATTTCGCGCAAACCCGCGCCGCCGTTCATCACTTCGACTTTGCAGCAGGAAGCCAACCGCAAGCTCGGATTCACTTCGCGCGAAACGATGGAACTCGCGCAGAAACTGTACGAGCGCGGTTTCATCACTTATATGAGAACGGACTCGACCAACTTGTCGACTCAGGCGATCGGCGCCGCGCGCGAGACGATCCAGAAAATGTACGGCAAGAGTTACTTGCCGGGCGAACCGCGCATTTACACGGGCAAGAAGTCCAAAGGCGCGCAAGAGGCGCACGAGGCGATCCGTCCCGCGGGCAAGAGCTTCGTGCACCCGGAAGAAGCCGGTTTGAGCGGCGGCATGCAGCGTTTGTACGAACTGATCTGGAAGCGCACGGTGGCGAGCCAGATGAACAACTCCGAACAGAAACTCATGAGCGTGAAGTTCACCGTGCAAGACGCGGTCTTTGCGGCCTCGGGCATGACGATCGAGTTTCCCGGCTTTTTGAAGGTGTACGTCGAAGAGCAGGACGACGATGCGGGCGGCGACGAAAAAGACGTCCGCCTGCCGAAGCTCAAGGTCGGCGACAAAGTGAAGTGCGCGAAGATCGATTCGAACGAGCACGAGACCAAACCGCCGGCGCGCTTCACCGAGGCGAGCTTGGTGCAGACGATGGAAAAAGAAGGCATCGGCCGTCCGTCGACTTACGCCACGATCATCGGCACGATTCAAGATCGCGGATATGTGCGCAAAGTCGGTAACGCCTTGGTTCCGACGTTCACGGCGCTGGTGGTGTCGAAACTCCTGCGCACGCACTTACCGAATTACGTGGATCTCGGATTCACCTCTGAAATGGAGCGCTCGCTGGATACGATCGCCCAAGGGGACATGGATCATATCAAGTATTTGAATTCGATTTACTTCGGCCAGCAGGGATTGAAGAGTCAAGTCGAGACGCAAGAGAAGGCGATCGACGCCGAACAGTCGCGCTCGATTCAGCTCGAAGGCCTGGGCGCGTTGAGCTTCCGCATCGGGAAATACGGCGCGTACGTCTGCCGTAAAGCTTCGGGGGGCGAGGAGGTCTGCGCTTCGTTGCCGGAATCTCAAGTGCCCGGCGATATGACCGCGGAACTCGCGAACAAGCTGATCGACCAGAAAATCAACGGAACGGATGCGCTGGGTAAGGATCCGAAAACGGGTCTGTCGGTGTTCGTGTTGTCGGGTCGATATGGTCCTTACGTGCAGCTCGGCGATAACGATTCCGATCAGCTGAAGCGCATGGCGATTCCCGCGACGTTGGTGCCCGAGGAATTGAAAATCGAACAAGCTTTGGCGTTGCTTGAGCTGCCGAAGAAATTGGGCGTACACCCCGATTCGGGGAAGGACATCAAGAAGGGCTTGGGGCGCTTCGGTCCCTATGTGGTGCACGAAGGCGATTACCGCTCGATACCGCGTACCGAGAATATTTTCGACGTGGATCTGAAGCGCGCGCTTGAGTTGTTCGCGCAGCCGAAGCGCATGCGCGGCCGTTCGGCGCCTTTGAAGGAACTTGGCGTGTTTCCGGATACGCAAGAGCAAGTTCAAGTGCACAATGGCAAATACGGGCCGTACATCAAGGTCGGCGCGAAGAATATTTCTTTACCCGAGGACATGAAGCCCGAAGAGCTGACGTTGGATATGGTGCTCCCGCTGATTCGCGATAAGATCGCCACCGGGAACCCGCGAAAGGGCGCGCGCAAAGCGACCGTGAAAACCGCGGCGAAAGCTTCGAAGACCAAGAAGGCCACGGCCGCGAAGACCGCCGCCGCGAAGACGGGAACCAAGCCGGCCAAGCCGCCGGCTAAAACCGTCTTGAAGAAAGCGGCGAAAACAGCGCCCGTGTAAGCGTATGCGGTGGCTGAAACGATTGATCTCGCGCGGTGACCCGGCCCAGTTGGAACTTCCCCTGGCGCGGGTGCGCGAGCCCGATCGCAATCTGCACAAGGGCGGCCGTAGCTTTTATTTCTTCGACTTCGACGACAACGTGGCGTTTCTGACGACGCCGATGTTTTTGTTCCATCGCGATACCAAGAGCGAGATCCAGATCAGCAGTCGCGAATTCGCGAGGCAAAGCGCGTTCATCGGCAAGAGCGGGCCGTTCGCGGACTACGAGCTCGACCATGATCCCGTGGTGGGATCGTTCCGTCATTTCCGCGACGTGAACCTGTCATGGCTGCGCAAAGCCATGCGCCACAGGCAGGTGTTCGTGCAAGATCTGGCGGCGAGTTTGGGTTTGCCGGATATCGATTGGAAAGGGCCGTCTTGGAACTGCTTTTACCATGCGGTGTTCAACGCCCGGCCGGTTTCATTAATCACCGCGCGCGGGCATAGTCCGCTCACGATCGAGCGCGGTATCGATCTTTGGGTGCGCGAAGGGCACTTGCCGGCGCGTCCGAATTACTTGTCGATTTATCCGGTAAGTCATCCCGAGATCAAACGGGAGCTAGGTCTAGTCGACAGCTTTTCGATACCGCACTTGAAGCAGAAAGCGTTACGTGCTTCGGTCGAGAAGGCGTTGAGGGTTTACGGAGAAAATCCGCACCATCGTTTCGGGATGTCGGACGATGACCCGCGGAACATCGAATGGATCACGGAAGAGATGCGTTTATTGAAAAATGAGCATCCGACGATCTCGTTCTTCATCATCCAGACCCATGGCGATCAAATGACGAAGTCGGAAATTTTCACCGACCACGTGGTCGAGAAAAAAATCGAGCCCGCGGCGCAGCTCACACTCTTTGATGAATAACGCTGGACCCCAACTGGCCAAATCGCCGCAATAGTGCGAAAATAAAATCCGAATAGATAGAAGACCATTCGAAGGACGGAATATGCGCTTTTTATCTCTGCTTCTGTTGCCCCTTGCTTTGCAAGCCAACGCACAATTTCAGCGCGCCCAATCGCTGGAGCTGAGCTGCGTTCACTTGTACCCGATCCAAATCAAGTATCTTGAGAAACACGTGAATTTCTCGAAGCTCTCGAAGAATCTTGAAACGCGCACGGTGGAGCAATTCATCAAGCGCCTGGACGGCTCGAAGCTTTACCTTTTGGACAAAGACGTCAAGGACATCGAGAAGATGATGGCCAACATCTTCGACAAAACGAAGAACAAAGATTGCTCGGCGCTCGAGAAAGCCAACACCATGTTCGTCAAGCGCGTCGAAGAGCGCGTCGCTTACGCGAAAAAATTCCTGGGCGGCAAATTCAAATACGATCCGACCGTGAAGATTCAGCGCGATCCGCAGGATCGCCCGCGCCCGAAGACGTTGGCGGAAGCCAATAAATTCCACGAAACGTACATGCAATATCAAGTCGCGAGCTACCTGGCGACGGATATGAAAATGGACGAGGCGAAACAGCAAATCATCCGCAACTACGAGCGCGCTTTGAAGCGCGTGCAGGAGTTCAAGAAAGAGGATCTGCTGTCGAGCTACATCGATTCGTTCGCGCGCGCTTTGGATCCGCATTCGAGTTACTTGTCGGCGGACGCGCTCGAGGATTTCGAGATTCAGATGCGCCTGTCGCTCGAAGGCATCGGCGCGACCTTGAGCTCGCAAGACGGCTTCACCGTCATCGAACAACTGATCCCGGGCGGCGCGGCCGATGCCTCGGGTAAACTGAAAGTGAAAGATCGCATCTTGGCCGTGGGCCAGGGCAAAGAAGGTCCGTTCACCAATGTGATCGAGATGGAGCTTCGCGACGTCGTGAAATTGATCCGCGGGCCGAAGGGTTCGGACGTGCGCTTGAAGGTTTTGCGCAAATCGGCCAAGGAACCTTTGAACTTCGAACTCAAGTTGGTGCGCGACAAAATCAAGCTCGAGGACGAAGCCGCGGCGCTGACTTACATGGACCGTGAAGTGAACGGTCAGAAACTCAAGATCGGTTTGCTCAACCTTCCTTCGTTCTACGCGGACAACCGCAAAAACGGTCCCTCTGCCGCGGGCGACATGAAGAAGCTTTTGGTCGACGCCGCGAAAAACAAAGCCGATGCGATCGTGCTCGATCTGTCGAACAACGGCGGCGGCAGCCTTCGCGACGCGGTCGACATCGCGGGCTTGTTTTACGCGACGGGCAATGTCGTGAAGCAGAGCCAGCGCGTGACGTCCGAGCTCGAGCAGGTTCAGTACGAAACTCTGCGTGACACCGATTCGACGGTCGATTGGGCCGGGCCGCTCGTCGTGCTCACCAGCCGCGTGAGCGCGTCGGCGTCTGAAATCGTGTCGGGCACTTTGCAGGATTACAAACGCGCGATCGTCGTCGGCGGCGATCACACGTTCGGTAAAGGCAGCGTGCAGTCGGTGGAGTATCTGCCGCTCGGTTTAGGCGCCATCAAGACGACCGTGGGGATGTTTTTCACGGCCGGCGGCGCTTCGACCCAACATCAGGGCGTTTCGGCCGATATCATTTATCCGTCGACGTTCGCGATCGACGAGATCGGCGAGAAAACGTTGGACTACTCGCTTCCGCCGAAAAAGATCAAAGAATTCCTGTCGCCGACGGCCTATGTGACGGAAGGCAAAGGCTCTTGGATTCCGCTCAATAAGGATATTGAAAAGAAATTGAATGAAAAATCGCTCGCGCGCGTCGCGGCCTCGACCGAATTCAAGAAGATCCGCGACGAGCTTGAAAAGTCGAAGAAGCGCGGCAAGATGATCGTGGTCGGCGACCTGGTGAAGGACAAAGAGAAAGACAAAGACGGCAAAAAGAAGATCGATCCCGAAACGGGCGAGCCGAATGACGATGAAACCGCGACCTTGACTCGTGAAGAGCGCAAGAAAAAATACTTCGAGCGGGCCGATGTGGTCGAGGCCATAAATGTGGCGGCCGACCTGGCGCTGGAGTTGAAATCGCCCACGATGCAGCTGGGCTCCAAGGGTAAGGCGGCGGGCAGCGCCGCGAACGACGTCGCCGCTCCCGATAGCACCTCGAATTGACAAACCGCGGGCCTCTAGCTAAGTCTTTGTATTCCTAGATGGAATTCGAGTTTTAGCAAGGGGCTTTGTGCATGGCACTGACCAGTGCGTCCGTGAAAAATAAGATGTCGAAAAGCAAGTCCGTGAAGGCCCCGAAATCCGGCGCTAAAAAGAAGCCGGTCAAGGCTTTGGCTTTGCCCAAGGATTTGCTGCTGCAGATGCACTCGCTCATGGTGAAAAGCCGGGTGCTCGAAGAGCGTTTGATCAAGATTTACAAGGCTGGCGACGCCTATTTTTGGATCGGCGCGCCGGGTGAAGAGGCGTTTGGCGTTCCGCTCGGGCTGCTCGCCAGGAAGGGCCAAGGCCCCGAATACGATTACCTGCATCTGCATTACCGCGCAACGCCGACTTTGGTGGCCATGGGCATGCCCATGATCGATTCGATTCGCTTGATCATGAACCGCGCGACCGATCCCAGCACGGGCGGCCGCAACTTCTGCAATCACTACTGCTTTCCGCAGTGGAACGTGGTGCCCGTCGGTTCGCCGATTGAAGTGCAGTACGGAACGGCGATGGGCACGGCGCACGTGCAGAAGCGCCACAAGTCCGACGCGATCAGCATCGTCACGGGCGGCGACGCGGGCACGGCCGAAGGCGATTTCGCCAGCAGCCTGATCTGGTCTTCGCGCCCCGGTCAAGAGCTGCCGATTCTGATCACGGTGCAAAACAATCAATGGGGGATTTCGACCGATTACAAATCCCAGCATGGCGAGACCAATGTCGCCGACCGCGGCAAAGCCTTCCATATCCGCACGGCCGTGATCAACGGCAACGATCCCATCGAAACGTATTTGGCTCTGCAGAGCGAGATGGCGTACATCCGCAAAACCCGCAAACCCGTGTTGCTCGAGGCCCGCGTGTCGCGGCTCTACGGACATTCCTCGGCCACCGGCGCGAATCTGATTCCCGAGGTGGATTGCTTGAAGGAATTCGAGAAACTTCTGCTCGCGCGTGACCTGCTCACCGACAAAAAGATCACCGAGATCTGGCAGGGCTACGAAGAAGAGGCTCGCCACGCGCAAGAGATCGTGCGCGGGGAGCCGGCGCCCACGCCCGAGAGCGTTTGGGATCATATCTTCGCAGGGGATGAAAACGCCGATTGGAGGAAGTTTTAATGGCTAATATGGCACAGGCCATTCGCATGGCCCTTCATTTCGCCGAAGAAAATCTGGAACTCAAAGACGTTTTCGGCCAAGACGTGGGCGCGCCGCTCCGCGGGGTGTTCACGGC
>DAISHW010000001.1:21999-36861 GCA_036822295.1 Bdellovibrionales bacterium
CGCTCGACGAGCGCGGCATCATCAGCATGGCGACCGGTATCGCGATGACCGGCGAGCGTTGCGTGGCCGAGATTCAGTTCTGCGATTACATTTTCAACACGGTCGACCTTCTGAAGATCGCCGGCAACACCAGCTGGGTGAGCAACGGCAATTACAACTTGCCGATGACCGTGATGACCCCGGTGGGCGCGGGGATCCGCGGCTCGGTCTACCATAGTCATTCCTTCGATGCGTGGGCGTCGCGCCTGACCGGTTGGAAGATCGTGATGCCGTCGACGCCGCTCGATGCTTACGGTTTGCTTTTGTCGGCCATCGCCGATCCGAATCCCGTTTTATTCCTGAAGCCCAAGGCTTTGATGCGCGTTCGCGGCGACGATCTGATTCCGGGCGAGCCCGAGGATCAGAAAGACCTCAAGAATCGCATCGATGCGCCGATCGGCGATCGCGGTCAGTGGAGGGCCAAATGGCCGAAGCTCGAGGAATACATGGTCAAGATCGGTCAGGCGAAGACCACGCGTTCGGGCGACCAGATCACCGTGGTGAGCTACGGCCGTCACCTGTTGATCTGCAATAAGATCGCGGACGACCTGAGGGCCCAGGGGCTCTCGGTCGAGGTCATCGATCTGCGCTCGATCTTCCCGTACGACTGGCGGGCGATTAAGTCTTCGATCGAAAAAACGCGCAAGGTTTTGTTCGTCAATGAAGACACCGAGGTGACGAACTTCGGGGAACACTTGGCGTACCGGGCGACGCGAGAGTTGTTCTATCAGCTCGATGCGCCCCCGCGCGTGCTGGCGGGCAAGAATCTTCCGGGAATAGGTCTGCACCCGAATCTGGAAGACAATTCGGTGCCGCAAGGCCACGAGATCGAACTGGCCATCCGCGAATTGATCGCCGAGCAGCCGTGAAGCCGTTCGATAAATACTATTACTACAAACGGGCGGTGCAATCGCCGGAGATCGACTGTCAGTTTCTGGCCAATGCTTACAAGTCGCTGCGCGGCCGGCCCGCGCGGGTCTTGCGCGAGGATTTCTGCGGCACGTTTTCGGTCTGCTGCACGTGGGTGAGAAAGTCCAAAGACAATCGCGCCGTGGGGATCGATCTGGATCCCAAGCCCATCGCCTATGGCCGCAAGCACTACTTGCCGGAACTGAACGAAGCCGCGCAAAAGCGCGTCAACATCGTTCAAGGCAGCGTGCTCAGCGCTAGGGTCGAAAAGGTCGACATCACCGCGGCGTTGAATTTTTCGTATTATCTGTTTAAAACTCGCGAAGAATTGCTCGCGTACTTTAAGCGCGCGCGGGCGGGTTTGCGTCCGAAGGGCATTTTCTTCGTCGATTGCTTCGGCGGCAGCGGCTGCCAAGAGAGCAATGTCGAGGAGACCAAGCACCGTGGCTTTCGGTACTACTGGGAGCAGGTGAACTTCAATCCCATCTCGTACGAAGCCAAGTTTCACATCCACTTCAAGCGCGACGGGGAACGTAAACGCCAAAAGGTGTTCTCGTACGACTGGCGCATGTGGACGATCCCCGAAATCCGCGAAGTCATGCTCGAGGCGGGCTTCAAGCGCACTCATGTCTACTGGGAGGGCGCCGGCCCCCGCGGTAAGGGCGACGGCATCTTCCGCCGCCGCGAAGTCGGTGAAGACGCCGAAGGCTGGATCGCGTACGTGATCGGGGAAATTTGAACCTTGCCCGGGCAAGGTTCAACACCGATACAGAGTTACTCGGCGGCGGACTTCAGATCGGCTTGGGTGAAGAGGCTCCGCATCTTTAGGCCGGCCGCGGCCAACTTTTCCTCGCCGCCTTGTTGGCGGGAGATCACGCATAAGACGTCTTCGACGATCGCGCCTTCGTTCTTCAGATCCTTGGCGCTCAAGATGACTTGGCCGCCGGTGGTGATGACGTCTTCGATCACGCAGAGCTTTAAACCCTTCAGGGATTCCAGACCCTCGGCCACGCGGCAGGTACCGTAGCTTTTGGCCTCTTTGCGCACGAACACGACGGGCAGGCCGGTCTCGAGCGCCAGCGCGGTGGCGACAGGGATGCCGCCCATCTCGAGCCCCGCCAGAGCCTCTGTGCCGGCCGGCACCAGGGGTTTCATGGCGCGCGCGATTTCGCGCAAGAGAGTCGGTTGCGATTCGAATCGGTATTTGTCGAAGTACTCGTTCGAAGTGAGTCCGCTGCGCAGTTTGAACTCTCCGCGCAGATGCGCGATTTTCAGAATGGCGTGGGCTAGTTCACGTGCTTGCATCGAAAAACACCTTTCGGAAGTGGCCAGAATGACACTCGACCATGGGTTGGATAGGTGCACTTTGCTCCTCTGACAACAACTTTTCAAAAAACAGACGCGATTCCGACACCGTTTTTGTTAAGGTTCGGATCATGATCACATGGCACCGGAAATGCTCTGTCAAACGGCAGAGGCCCCTCAGGAGTTCGAGGGGGAAGCGATCACATGGAAAAGATGAACGCCAAAACCATCTATCTGATTCTGTTGCTGCTGACGGCGCTGATGATGCTCGCGACGAACACGCTCGTCCGCCAGTCGATCTAAAAAAACATCTTCGAGGTTCAGGGATGAAACTTAAAGCGTTTGCGCGTAAATCCAGTTCAAGAATTCGGCATTTCCGCCGTCGACCGGCAAAAAAACCAGAGCCGGAACGCTGTACGGATGCATATCCCGGATTCTTTCCCTTAACCTTCCCTGCTTGAGCACGGCGAGCTTCAACACCGCCGCGCACTCGGTCTCTTCAATCAGGCGACCCTGCCACTGATAGACGGATTGCATGGCCGGCAACAGATTCGCGCAGGCGATCGTGCCCTCGATCACCAGTTGGCGACAGATTTCACGCGCGACATTTTCGCTGGGAAAAGTGCAATAGGCGAGTATGACCTTAGAGCTCATAGCTACGCAGCGGATTCGACTCGGCCGGCGAAGCGGGCAAGGTGGGGCTCAGCTCAAAACCGAAAATCAACTCCACGAAGTCCGCGAGCCGCATGATTCCGGTCGTAGTGCCTTGCGCGTTCTTGACCACCAAAAAGGGGCTTGCCGCCTTCAAGAAGATGTCGGCCAAGTCGGCGACGGAAGCGTCTTCGCGAACCGCGCCCACGGGCTTTAAGAAGGCTTCAAGGTTATTGTCTTCCGAGTTCTCCGCGAGGAGTTCGAGCACCTTGCTTTTTGAGATCCATCCCAAGATATGATCCAGATCGCCCTTATAAACCGGGAAGAACGCGACTTTGGCGGACTTCAGGCGGCGCACGCGGCGGAGCTGGACGTCGGCATCGAGCGCGGTGACTACCGCACGTGGCACCATGGCCTCTCTTACGGTCATTTTCTCGAGTTCGGTCATGCGCTCTTGCAGAACGGGCGATAAAGACGGCTCGCCGTCGGATTCGTTATCACCATCGATGGAGGGGGTCTTTAGATCGTTAAGCCAAGAAAACAGCTTCATAAAATCTAAGTATAGCACGGAACGACGATCCGTTGGAGACGGGCGAAGAGATCTATTTTACCTCAGTGTCTTTGAACACTTGACTCCCTGTGGCATTGCGCTGGCCCTGGTATTTGCCTTTGTATGGAGTGGCCGCGGCCTGATCCATGCGACAAAAGACCAGTTGGCAAATCCGGCGGCCGGCTTCCAAGCGTATGGGCAGCGAATTGGCGTTGTAGAGCTCCAAGGTGATCTGACCCTCGAAGCCCGGATCGACCCAACCGGCGTTTTGGATGAACAGGCCGATGCGGCCAATGCTCGAGCGCCCCTCTACGAACGCGGTGAGGTCTTGCGGGAGCCTCACGTACTCCATCGTCGTCGCCAGCAGGAACGAATGCGGCGGGATGGTGATCATCGGACCTTTGATTTGGCGGTAGATGATTTCCGAAGAGAGAGAGATCGTGTCCATCTGGCGGTCTTCGACGACCAGGAAGTCGTCACCGAGCCGGCAGTCGATCGACGCCGGCTGGATGGACTCTTCAACCAACGGATTCACTCCCAAGGTGCCAGATAGAATCATCGATTTGAGAGTGATATCCGAAAGAATCATTATTTCTTCGCTTCTTCAGCGCGCTTCTTCTCGTACTTCTTGACCAGTTCCTCTTGGATGTTGCGGGGAACGGCGGCGTAACGCGAGAATTCCATCGTGAATTCGCCTTTACCTTGCGTGCCCGAGCGCAATTCCGTCGAGTAACCGAACATTTCCGAGAGCGGCACTTCCGCTTCGACGGTCGTGAAGGCGTCTTGGCTGTTCGAGCCCATGATGATTCCGCGGCGTTGGTTGATCTGACCAAGAACGTTGCCCTGGTATTCTTCCGGCGCCGAGACTTCCACTTTCATAATCGGCTCGAGCGCGGTCGGCTTGGCCTTGAAGTAGAACTCACGGAACGCGGCCATCGCGCAAATGCGGAACGCCATCTCGCTCGAGTCGACATCGTGGTACGCGCCGTCCGTCAAGGTCGCTTTCACGCCCACGACCGGGAAGCCGATCAGAAGACCTTTGGCCATCTGCTCTTGGAAACCCTTGTCCACGGCCGGAATGAATTCGCGCGGGATCTTACCGCCGACGATCTTATTCACGAACTCATACGACTTATCGATGCTGTCGAGCGGCTCGAACGTGCCCATGACTTTCGCGTACTGACCCGATCCACCCGTTTGCTTCTTGTGGGTGTAATCGAAATCGGTCGGGGCCGAGATCGTCTCGCGATACGCCACCTGCGGCTGACCCGAAATGACCTCGCAATTGAACTCACGCTTCATGCGCTCGATGTAAATCTCCAAGTGCAGCTCGCCCATCCCCGAGATGATGGTCTCGGCGGATTCTTCGTCACGATGCACCCGCAAGGTGGGATCTTCCTTGCGGAATTTCTGCAACGCCTTCGAGAAGTTCGCCGCGCCCTCTTTGCTTTTTGGAGCGACGGCGAGCGAAATCACGGCATCGGGTACGAACATCGAGGTCATGGCGATGTTGGTGTTGCCATCGGTGAACGTGTCACCCGACGAGCAATCCACGCCGAACACGGCCACGATATCGCCGGCGTACGCTTGCTCGATGTCTTCCATCTCGCTCGCGTGCATGCGGCCCAGGCGCGGAATCTTCACCTTGCGGCCGTTGGCCATGTTGGTGATGAAATCGCCCTTCTTCATCGTGCCCTGATAGATGCGCATATAGGTCAATTGACCGTATTTACCTTCTTCGAGTTTGAACGCGAGCGCGACGAGCGGCTTGTCGGGGGCCGACGGCAAGATGATTTTCTCCTCGTTTTTGTCGAGGTCGAGACCTTCGTTCGTCACTTCGGTCGGATTCGGCAAGTAGTTGGTCACGCCGTCCAGCAGGAGCTGCACGCCGCGGTTCTTGTAGGCCGAGCCCATGAACACCGGCGTGAGATCGAGATTCAGCGTGCCTTTACGAATCGCGGCCATCAGCTCGGCTTCGGTCGGCTCTTCTTCGTTCAGGAATTTCTCGGCGACGCCGTCGTCGAAGTCGGCGGCTTTACCGACGAGTTCGGCACGGTATTTCTTGGCTTGGTCCATCAAATCGGCCGGGATCTCGCCTTCGGTGATGGTTTCACCGTTGGGGCCCGAGAACGTGAAGGCCTTCATTTTCACCAAGTCGATGACGCCGTCGTGCTTGTCCTCGAGGCCGATCGGAATCTCCATCATCACGGCGTTGTGGCGCAGCTTTTCGCGCAACGCTTCGACCACGCGGAACGGGTTCGCGCCGGCGCGGTCGAGTTTGTTGATGAACGCGAGACGCGGCACTTTATAACGGCGCATCTGGCGGTCGACCGTGATCGACTGCGACTGCACGCCGGCCACGCCGCAAAGAACCAGGATCGCGCCGTCAAGGACGCGCAGCGCGCGCTCCACTTCGATCGTGAAATCCACGTGCCCGGGGGTGTCGATGATGTTGATTTCAGTGTCTTGCTGCCCCCGCGAACCTTTCCAATGAACGTTGGTGGCGGCCGACTGGATGGTGATGCCGCGCTCGCGCTCAAGATCCATGGAGTCCATGGTCGCGCCGACGCCGTCTTTACCTTTCACCTCGTGAATCGCGTGAATCCGTCCGGTGTAGAACAGGATGCGTTCGGTGAGCGTCGTTTTGCCCGAATCGATGTGAGCGGAAATACCGATGTTTCTGACCTTCTCGAGGGTCCATTTGCCAGCCATTTTGCCTTCCTTATTAGTGTGGCTAAGGATTTCTATCGTGAACTAATGGGGGTAACATGAGACTTTAGAAAGTGCAAAGCCATTGTCGGTCGGAGGCTGGGCCGGAAAGCCCAACGGTTTGGAGAGTTTAAGGTGCAAATGCAGGATGTCGAAGAGGTCGCCAAAGCGGCGGGATTTCATCCCCTTCGTCCGGCCCAGGCGCGCGCGCTCAAGCGGGTCGCCGAGGGGCAGAATCTTCTTGTGATTTGGCCGACCGGCTCCGGAAAATCGCTCTGCTACCAGCTGCCGGCGCAAGTGAATCCCGGGTTGACCCTGGTGATTTCGCCGCTCATCGCGTTGATGGACGATCAGGTCGCGAAGGGACGGGCGGTGAAGTGGCCGGTCACTTGCGTGCATTCGAACTTGCCCAAAGCGGAGCGCGAAGCGCGTCTGCGCCGCGTGGCCGAGGGTCGAATCAAGCTTTTGTACGTTACGCCCGAGCGCTTTCGAGTCCCGGAATTTGACGAACTCATCCGCAAACTAAGGGTGAGCCTGCTCGCGGTGGACGAAGCCCATTGCATCTCTCAGTGGGGCCATGACTTCCGTCCCGACTATTCCCGGCTGGCCGAGATCCGTAAGCTGCTTGGCGATCCGCAGACCATAGCGCTGACCGCCACCGCGACGCGCGAGGTGCAGGCCGATATCTTGAAACAGCTGGATTTGCCGCAGTCGACGCCCATTCTTTGGGAAGGCGTCGAACGGCCGAACCTGCACTTGGCGGCCGACGAGTTCGGGCATGAGGACGATAAGTTCGCCGCGCTCGTCGATTGGTTGGCGGAACACGAAGGTCCGAAGATCGTGTACTGCACGTTGATCGGTACGCTGCAGAGTCTGTCGGAGCGTTTGCGCGCCAAGGGTTTCGCGCACGGGGTTTATCACGGCGATTTGGACGGTCGCGCGCGGCGCGAGAGTCAGGCGCGGTTTTTAAGCGGCGCGGGCGAGTTGATGTTGGCCACTCCGGCATTCGGCTTGGGCGTGGACAAGCCCGACATCCGCGCGGTCGCGCACTATGAAATTCCCGGCTCGATCGAAGCCTATTTTCAAGAGGTGGGGCGGGCGGGGCGCGACGGCGAAAAATCGCGTTGCCGCTTGTTCTACCGCCAAGACGACCTGGAAACGCAGATGCGCTTCATCGAATCGCTGACGCCGGATCCCGATTTCGTGCGCGCGACCTATAATCTTTTGGTTTCGTGGCGCGAGCGTTTGCCGGGATCTTCGCTCGACGATCTTCGCGCGCAGCTGAGTTTCAAGAACAAACGCGACTTCCGGCTCGAAACCGCGATGAACTACCTTGATCGCTGGGGCGTGATTCATTACCCGCAGCGCCGTTTGGACAAACTCGAGTTCCTGCGCGAGCTCGAAGACGGCGATTTGAACGCCGAGCTGTGGAAAGCGCGTAAACTGTCGTTGCAGAAGAAGCTGATGGCGCTCGTGCGGTGGTTTCGTTCCGAGGAATGCCGCAAGGTGGGGATTTATCGCTATTTCGGCTGGGCCAATGAAGCACCGTGCGGCTTTTGCGACCGCTGTGAGGGCGGATGAAACTATTCGCGGAAAAACTGACTTCGTTTCCGGATCCCCGGCTGTCGCTCGACGAGGGCATCGTGGATCTGAGCGACGATCTGCGGGTCGAGCGTTTGCTCGAGGCCTATAGCTTCGGGATTTTCCCGTGGCCCCACCAGGATCTGCCGACGCTTTGGTATTCGCCGGAGCGCCGCGGGGTTTTGGATTTCAAAGATTTTCACGTGCCGCGTTCGTTGCAGAAAACGCTCAAACAATCGTCTTGGACGTGCACGTTCAACCAAGCCTTCGACGAGGTGCTCGAGGCTTGCGCGCAGGCGCCGCGTCCGCAGCAGGACGGGACGTGGATCACTTCCAAACTTTTGACCGCGTACAGGGCTTTTCATCGCGCCGGCTACGCGCACAGTCTGGAAGTGTGGAGCGGCGAAAAGCTGATCGGCGGACTTTACGGCGTTTACGTGGGCGGGGTGTTCGGCGGGGAGAGCATGTTCCACCGCGAGGCCGACGCGTCGAAGTTCGGGTTGGTGAAGCTCGTCGAGTTTCTGAAGGGCCAGGGACAGAAGTTCATGGACATTCAAATGGTCACGCCGCTGCTTGAGCGCTTCGGCGGCAAATACATTCCGCGCGGGCAGTTTTTGTTGCGCCTGGAACAGGCCAAAAAATCCGCTCGCGCCGTCGATTTTAAAATTTGAAGCGCTGGCCCCAGGGCGCGCCGCGCTTGGCGTCGTAGTTCTCGTCGGGAAGCGATATGTAATACAGGAACCCGAAAGCGAGCAGCGTAAGGATCACGTACCCCATCAGCGGGAGTATGTTTTGGGTGAGCAGGACTTTGTAGTAAAGCAGGTTGCGCTGACGTTGCTCGCGCATCGCCGCGAGGAAACTTTTTTCGATCCCTTTTTTCAGCGCCCGCGAATGACCGGGCGGCAGCGGCTCGAAGGCGAGCCCGACCATGACCTGACTGCCGTCTTGCGGATTGTTGCGCGCGCGCGCCGAAAACCAGCCGCGCGAGTGGTGCAGTTGCATGCGGATCACGCGGGCCCACCAGGCGAGTTGTTCCCCCCCGGGAATCGGAATTTCGACCATAATGCGTTCGCCGATTTCGAGCTTGGTGCCGTTAGGCACCAAGAACGCCAGTCCCGACTCCGAGAGATTCACGAGCAGCGTGTCTTCGGTGTGCGCGCCGCCGTGCGAGTCTTTCAAGCCAAAACGCATCACATTGCGATCGGTCGGTCGCAGCACGTAGCGGGGCGAGCGTTGCACGAAATTTCGGAGTCCGTCGGCCATGGCTGTTTATCGGCAGTTTTACGCGCGCGCTGGACGGGGCTTAGGTCTAGCTGATCTTCTTGAATTTGTCCTCGACGGCCTTCACGCGGCTTGCGAGGGTCTCGTCGTTCCAGCCGTTGCGGCGCATGATTTCGTTGGCCGCCTGCAGGCGTTCGATCGCGCCTCTGGTAAGGGCGACGAGCCAGGACGGAACGTTTTTCAGCTGCAGGTCGATCGCCGCTTTGCTCAGGCGAATGGCTTTCACGGGCGTGAGCGCGATGACATTGGAGCCGTGCGGACGGCTGAGCAGCAGCGCGGTCTCACCGACATATTGACCCGACTGGATCAGGCCGATGATCACTTTCTCGCCGTTGTGACCGGTGCGCGAAACCTCTAACTGACCTTCTTTGATGATGTAGAGCGCGTCGCAAGCCGCTTTCTCGCGGATTATGTATTCGCCCGGAAGAAGAGAGATCTCGTTGGATTGATTCGGTGATTCCATCAACGCCCCTTGAAGTCGTATGCATTGATCTCATCGGGATAAGCCTGATTTTGTTTAGGTCCGGATTCGCGCCAGGGAAAATTTAATTTTTATCCCGCGTGATTATCATTTTGAACAGCCCACCGTGACTCGATGTGGGACATATATTCCCAGCGTCGCGACGCCGATCAGGACGTCCGTGCCCGACGAGAAAAAATCCAGGCTTTCGATCCGGCCGCCTTGACAAAGCGCGGACTCCGGCGGGAGTCGGGTGGCCGGGACGAACCCGAGCACGAAGGAACTCAAAGCGTATTCGCGCGACTCCACGCGCGCCGGCGCGGAATCGTGGCGGCGCACGCGCACTTGCGCGCAACCGATCGTGAAAGCGAAGAGCAGCGAAAGGGGGATCCAACGTTTCATTCGCCGCACCACACTTTCACCGAAACGGGGGAATAAACGCCGAGCGTGAGCATGCTGAGCGCGATGTCCTCGGCGCTCTTCACTTTTTGCACGGCGTGAGGTTTTTGGTCGACGCACACTTTGCTCAATGTCACCGAGCCGTCCCCGTCCAGCCCGAGCCAATCGAAATGATCGACGTAAACGGGCTTGCGCGTGCGATCGTACTTGTCGCTCAAAACCACGCGCGCGGACATGCAACCGGCCAGGGACAGAGCGAGCCCGGCGAAGATCAGATGTTTCACTTCTTCACCTCCGCGAAAACATCCGGGGACAGGCCGAAACGCTCGGCCCATTCGCGGCCCGAGCGGCCTTGCCCGTCTTGAATGTCGGGATCCGCTCCGGCGCCTAAGAGCTGAGCGATCAGGGCGCGGTCCCGATTTTGAACGGCGAGCATCAAAGGCGTTTGGCCCAGCTGATCCTGCGCGTTCACGGCGGCTTTGGCTTTGATCAACCAACCCGCGATATCGGCGTAGCGCAGGCGAACCGCGTGGTGCAGCGGCGTCTCTTTCCGGGGATCGACCTTGTTCACCGGCGCTCCGGCATCGATCAGGCGTTTCACCAGGAAGGGTTGCTGGTAGTTTATCGCGATGACCAGCACCGAGTCGCCGTCGCGATCCAGTTGATCCAGTGTCGGGGCCTGATCCATGATCAGCTCGAAAACGGCCGCGTCCCCGCGCGGGATCGCGAAGTGCAGCGCGGTCCAGCCATTGGGATCCGCGGTGTCGACCGAGGCTCCGGACTTGAGCAGAATCTGCGAGGTCGCGAGACTCGCGAAACGCACCGACATCATGAGCGGCGTCAGATCAAACGAGTCTTTGAGTTCGAGCGGCGCTTCGGCCTTGACCAGCATGGGGATCACTTGCACCGCGCTGCCGAGGGCGGCGTAATGAAGCGCGGTGGAGCCTTGCGCGTCGACGGCCCGGGTATCGGCGCCCGCTTTGAGCAGAACTTCGACGACCGGCGCGTGATTCTTGCGGGCCGCCACCATCAGCGCGGTCACGCCGCGATCGGAGACCTCATCGGTCTTGCTGCCCGCGGCGAGTAGATTTGAAACCGCTTTCCAATCGCCTTTGGCCGCGGCTTGAATCAAGGGCGTGGTGGCGACGAGTTCCAGATTCGGCGGCGGCGGCGCGGGATTGCTCGGCTTGGTGAGCTTCTTCAAGTCTTTGGGTAGTGAGGAGCAGCCGATCGCGGCGGACGCGATCACCACGCAGAGCAGTTTCGTCATATGGATTTTGATTTAAGCCCGGAGAGCAGGCCGGGACAAGGGATTAGTTCGTCGGCACACCGCGATCGCTGGCGATGTCCTGGCATTGCTCGCGCGTTTTCGGAGTGTCGCGTTTGGAAAGAGTGCCCCAGTTATCGTATTGCAGGCAGTTACGTACGGCGTTGATATGGTCCTGCACTTCGTCTTGCTTTTTCGAATCCGCGGGGGCGCGGACCATCATTTTCAGCCAGGAATCCACGTTCGGATTGTCCTTTACGGTCTTGCACGCCAGTGAGTCACCCATGTTGTAGCCCACCGCCTTGGCCACTAGAAAATTAAGGGTCGATTCCTTGTCAATCGTCTTGGCCGTCGATCTTTTCATCAAACATTTTTCGATGGACTGCAAGTACACCGCGGCGGCGCCGATCGAAGCCGTGGGACATTGAGCGTCGCCCTTGTCATCGAACTGAGTGTGGCAATAGGCGGCGTCGGGCATGGTTTTTCGCACGTCTCTTAAATAGCCGACCCAGGTTTTCGAGGCCCTACCGGCCTTCTTTTTCTGAGTTTCCTTTGCGGTGAGCCTGTTGACCTCAAGGATGTTCGGTTTGATGTGCTGGCCAAGCCCGACCGCGCCCGTATGCGATTTGTTGGACGGCAAGAATTGGCTTTCGCGGAAAAGCAGACACGTGAGCAGTTCCCTGGACACGTCGAAGTGCTCAGAGGCCTTTTGGATCAGCGGGCGATATTCACTGACGTAGTCGTCGTATCCCGCGCCCGCGTAGCAAGCGACGTATTCATCGATCTCTTTTTGGCTTTTCAGGCCGCCGGCGCTCGCGCGATAATTTTTGGCGAACGCAACGATGGAGTCCGCGCCGGATTTGTTCTCAAGACAGGGCTCGGCTTCGGGTCTCCATTCGGGAACGGCGGCCGTCTCGGGTGTCGATGCGAACGCTTGGGCGGCATCTTGAAAGACGTCACCGGGATAAGTGCCTTCGGAGTAATGGCCCTCGGGCGCTTTTTTAAGGAAGCGATTTTCGACGAAACCGATGCGGCGATCGATCGCGGGGTTGTCGCATGTCTTGTCCCACGTATCCATGACGACCATGCTCCAGCCCTCGGGTACGCCTTCGGCCTCGATCACCGTGAGCCCGTCGCCGGGCGCGTATATATTGCAGAGGTTGCTGCCCTTGCCGCCGGGCAGGTGATGAAATCCGCGGCGCGCCTGAATCGTCGCGCGATGGGTTTTGCCCGTCAGCGTGTACGCGGATGAGCCCGCGGGAGGCGTGTAGGTGGCCGGAAGCGCGGGGGCGTCGTCACTCTGCGCGAAGGCCGTGAACGTCGTGAAGATCAGGGACAAGAGAACCATGCCTTCGTATCGGTAATATATAGAAGGGGATTGATAAGACCCGACCTCGGGCCGGCAATGAGCGCCCCTATTCGAGCGAAAGCGCCGTAGATTGTCACTTTCGGGACGCGGGCTCCAAAACTTCGACATCTGACGCTGGTACATGTCTTGCCAATAGGCTCCATGGAGTCTCACCCGTTCATGGGGAACGGCCGTGGGCGCAAATGTCTTTGGGAGAAGTCATGGAAACCAACACCAGCTTTTTCGGTTCGATCGTCAATTTTTTCGCCGTCGGTGGATTCTGGATGTTCCCGATCTTCGTGGCGCAACTCGTTTCGCTCGCGATCATCGCTGAGCGCGTGGTGCGTTTATACCTGCAGCGCCGTCCGGAACTTCGCGGTCAAGCGAACCTGTTCGAAACCGACATTAAAAAGGGAAATCTGGAGCGCGTGATCCTGCAAGCGCGCAGCTTGGATCGCCATTCGGCTCTGCGCCACGTGGTCGAGGCCGGCGCCACCGCCGCCATGAACATGGGCGGTCGCGAGGAAGTCCAAGCTAAAATGGACGAGGTTCTCGTTCGCGAACAGAGCAAGCTCGAATCGCGGGTCGAGTTCCTGGCCATGCTCGGTAACGTCGGTACGTTGCTCGGTCTGCTCGGCACGATCGTCGGCATGATCCGCTCGTTCGCCGCGATCTCGCAAGCCGATCAGCTCACCAAGGCCGCGATGCTCGCTTCGGGCGTTTCGGAAGCCATGCACGCCACCGCTTACGGTCTGATCATGGCGATCCCGGCGCTCGTGATGTACTCGGTTCTGCAAAACCGCATCAACAAGCTTTCGGACGATATGACTCAAGGCGCTCTCCGCATCTACAACTTGCTCGGCTTCCACTACGACTCGGTCCGCGTGAAGAAAACGGGCGAGAAGTAAGTCATGCACTTCGGTGGATCCGCCAAGCGCGGCAGAAAAAAGAACATGAACTTCGAGCTGAATCTCGTTCCGTTCATCGACGTGCTTTCGACTTGCATCTGCTTCTTGTTGGTCACCGCGGTCTTCATCAATCTTGGCTCGATGCAAGTCAGCCAAGCGGTGGGCAGCGCGAAGCAAAAGCAAGAGGAAAAGCCCAAGGGCAGCGTGACGGCTTCTTTCGGCGGCGGCGGCGAGATCCGTTTCCAAGTGAAGGACGTCCCGGGCATGAAAGGCGGATCGACCGTGACGATCAACGGGGTCGGCGGCAAGCTCGACTTCGACCGCACGGAGCAGTGGATCCAGAGCTTCGCCGGTCAGTACGCCGATGTGAAGACGGTCCTGATCATGCCGAACCCGTACTCGAAATACGACGATCTGATCCAACTCATGGCGCAATTCAAGAAGTCCCGGATGGACGAAATCGGAATCGCGCCGCTGTAAGAGGATATTTATATGATGGAATCGGCCAGCCCCTTGAAAAGATCGCATCTCGGCTCCGCGCTCGCGGGCCAATCGATGATTCGCCCGACCGGCGGCCGCGGCGGCCGATCGATGGTCGCGGGTTTGATGCTGACCTCGCTGGTGGACGCTTTCTCGATCCTGGTCATCTTCTTGATCATGAACACGGCCAACAACCAGGACGTCGTGAACCTCGGCAAGAAGATCACGCTGCCGACCATTGCTGAAAGCGGATTCATCGAACAAGGCGTGACCGTTCGTATCGAAGACGGCAAATTCGTCGTTGAAGAGAAAACCGTGGCGCTGCCGGAGTTGGTGGCCACATTGAAAGCGTTGAACGGTTCGGTAGAGGAAGGTCGTCGCGAGAACTTGGTGATCGTGGCCGATCGCAACTTGGACTACAATGAACTGAGCCCGGTGATTCTGGCGGGTTCGCAGTCGGGCTACACGAAGTTCAAATTCGCGGTGATCCGCAAGTAGTTCCCGGCGCGCGGATTTACTTCTGCGCGGCTTTTTTCTTATCGAGCTCCAGGGCCATGGCGTCGACCTTGGCCTTTTCTTCGGCGGTAAAATACTTTTCGAAAAACGCGGTGGGATTCTGTCTGGCTTGAACCATGAGCTCGCCGAGCTTTTGTTCGTCGCCGCCGGTTTCCGCATCCAAACGCGCGCGAATCGTTTTGCTCATTTCCGTGACCTCGGGCTGCGGCGCAGCTTGTTCCTCTGCGTGCGCCCAAGTGACCAGCTGTACCAAACTGAGAATCAACAGAGTTGTTTTCATACCTTTAAGTTTCGGTCGGCCGCATCGCGATCTTAAATACTCTGTGAAAAGTTTTCCGGCGTTGACGGGCTCGCGGGACAGATGCTCAACTGCGCCCGGTTCACCTGTCATTTTTACCGGATATTTTTTCTTAAGGGGGGAAAGAAATGCGTGTGATTTTATTGCTCGCGGTCGCCGTC
>DAISHW010000002.1:0-30402 GCA_036822295.1 Bdellovibrionales bacterium
CCCGCCCCCGCCGCGGCCCTGCAGACGATACTCTTCCATCACCGTGCGCTTGCCGTAGCCTCTTTCGGTCACGATCAGAATCGTTTCGTTGCTGTTCTTGGCGACGATTTCCATGGCCACGACCTTGTCGTCCTTGCCGAGCGTCACGCCCTTCACGCCGCGGGCGGCGCGCCCCATGGGTCGCACGTCCTCTTCGTCAAAGCGAATGGCCATGCCCTCGCGCGTGACGATGAAGATGTCGTCCTTGCCGCTCGACTGGCGGGCGGCGTTCAAGTTGTCCTCGAGATCGATCGTCAACGCGATCAAACCGCTCGGTCTCGGCCGTGAAAACGCTTCCAAAGTGGTCTTCTTGATCGTGCCTTTTTCGGTCAGCATCACGATGTTGTTTTCGGTATTGAATTCTTCGACCGGCAGAATCGCGCGCACGCTTTCGCCGCTGGAAAGCTGGATGACGTTGTTGATCGCTTTGCCTTTACTGGTTCGCGAGCCCGCGGGCAATTCGTGAACTTTGGTCCAATACACTTTACCGCGATCGGTGAACGACAAGAGCATGGTGTGCGTGTTGGCCGCGAACAAGCGCGCGACATAGTCTTCCTCGCGCTGGTCGGCGCCTTTAAGGCCCTTGCCGCCGCGCTTCTGCAAACGGTACTCACCGATGGGAATGCGCTTGATGTAGCCCGAAGCCGTCATCGAAACGAGCATCTCTTCACGGGCAATCAAATCTTCGTCTTGAACTTCATCCGCGGAGCGTTCGATCTTGGTGCGGCGACCGTCGCCGAAATTCGTTTTGATCTCTTCGAGCTCGCCGACGATGATTTTGTAGATCTCTTCCTCACTGCCCAAAACCATCTTGAGCCAGGCGATGTGCTTTTGCACCTCTGCCAGCTCGTCCATGATCTTCTGGCGCTCCAGACCCGTCAGGCGCTGCAAGCGCATATCGAGAATCGCCTGCGCTTGTTTTTCCGAAAAGCCGAATTGACCCATCAGGCCGGCGCGCGCCGCTTCCGCTTCTTTCGAAGCGCGTATCGTCGCGATAACCGCGTCGATCTGGTCCAGGGCCTTCTTCAAACCTTCCAAGATGTGCGCGCGCGCTTCGGCCTTTTTCAAATCAAAGATGCAACGGCGGGTGACAACGTCTTTGCGGTGCACGACGAAGGCTTCGAGCATGCGCTTTAAATCGAAGACGACCGGCTGATTGCGGGCGTCGAGCGCGAGCATGATGATACCGAAGCTCACCTGCATCTGCGTATACTTGTACAAGCGATTCAAGATCACTTGCCCGTTTTCACCGCGCTTCAACTGAATCACGATACGCATGCCTTCGCGCGACGACTCGTCACGGATGTCGGCGATGCCCTCGATGCGTTTGTCTTTGACCAGATCGGCCATGTTTTCGATCAAACGCGCTTTGTTCACTTGATAAGGAATTTCCGAAACGATGATCTCTTCGCGATCTTTCTTAGGAACAATCTCGGCGACGGCCTTGAGCGTGATCACACCGCGCCCGGTTTTGTAAGCCGAAACGATGCCGCTCGCGCCCGCTATCACGCCGGCGGTCGGGAAGTCCGGCCCGGGAATGATGCGGATCAACTCGTCGAGTCCGATGCGCGGATTTTTAATCAGCGCGATGCAAGCCTCGATCACTTCGGTCATGTTGTGCGGAGGAATGTTCGTCGCCATGCCCACCGCGATACCCGCGCTTCCGTTCACCAGAAGATTCGGGAACTTCGCGGGCAGAATCTGCGGAATCAAAAGCGAGTCGTCGTAGTTCCATCCGAAAGGCACGGTGTCTTTGTCGATGTCGGCCAAAAGCTCTTCCGCGAGCTTGGTCATGCGGACTTCGGTGTATCGGGGAGCGGCCGGCGAATCGCCGTCGATCGAGCCGAAGTTCCCTTGACCGTCGATGAGCGGGTAGCGCAACGAGAAATCTTGCGCCATCCGCACCATGGTGTCGTAAACGGCCATGTCACCGTGCGGATGGTATTTACCGATCACATCCCCGATGATACGCGCGGATTTTTTATAGGGTTTGTCGTAGTTGTTCCCGAGATCGTTCATCGCATACAGCACGCGACGATGTACCGGTTTCAGGCCGTCGCGCACATCCGGAAGCGCTCGGCCGACGATAACGCTCATCGAGTACTGCAGATACGCGTCACGCATCTCTTTGTTGATATCTATGTCCGCAATCCGAGAAATATCGTCCATCGTCTCCGGTTCCTATTAAACGTCGAGTTCTTTGGCGAGGAGCGCGTTGTCGTGAATGAATTTACGACGCGGTTCCACCTGCTCGCCCATCAAAATGCTGAAGGTCTCGTCGGCCGCCATCGCGTCGTTGATCGTGACGCGCAAAAGATTTCGGTTTTCGGGGTTCAACGTCGTCTCCCAAAGCTGCTCGGGATTCATCTCGCCCAAGCCCTTGTAGCGTTGAACGTAGATTCCCTTTTTGCCGAGCTCCATGACGAAGTTGTAGAAATCGACGTAGTTCGTGAACTCTTGCGCCTCTTCTTGAGCTTCGGTTTTCGCGCGAATCGGCAAAGGCGCGAGCGTCGCGAAACTTTTCCACAGCGCGCGCAACTCGGCCCATTCGGTCGAGTCGGCGAGCTGGCGGTCGAACGTCGAATTCTGAATGTAACCGAACTTCGTCGTCTTCAAAGTGAAGGCGTAATCGTTGAACTCTTCGTTTTTTTCCGACGTGAGCTGCGCATCGGTCACACCCGCGAGCGGATTGGCCTGCGCCCATTTTTTGAAATTCTCCGACAAGCGTTTGATCTCGGCATCCGATTTGACGATGTCGGCGAGTTCTTTTTCCTGACTCAGGAAATGAACCAAAACATCCCGATCAAAGCGGTTGGCCAGCGTGCGCAACAAATCGTCGTACTTATGAATGTTCAAAATGAAGCGCTTCAAATCCGCTTCGCTCGTTCCCGACTTGATGGTCGGCAAACTCACTTTCGAGAGGCTCAAGTCCATCAAGTGTTGGGTCAGGGCTTTTTCGTCTTTGAGATACTTTTCGTCTTTGCCTTTTTTGGCGCGGTAAAGCGGCGGCTGGGCGATGTAGACGAAACCTTTTTCAACGATCTCCGGCAGCTGGCGATAGAAGAACGTCAAGAGCAGCGTGCGGATGTGCGAGCCGTCGACGTCGGCGTCGGTCATGATGATGATCTTGTGATAGCGGGTCTTTTCGACGTTCACGTGATCGCGACCGATGCCCGTGCCGAGCGCCGCCACCATCATGCGGATCTCTTCGTTCGAGAGCATCTTATCGAACCGCGCTTTCTCGACGTTTAAGATTTTACCGCGCAACGGAAGAACGGCTTGCGTACGGCGGTCGCGCGCTTGTTTCGCTGAACCCCCCGCGCTGTCGCCTTCGACCAAATAAAGTTCGCACTTGGCCGGATCGCGCTCTTGGCAATCCGCCATCTTACCGGGCAGGGATCCGCTATCGAGCGCCGTTTTACGCCGCGCGAGATCGCGAGCTTTGCGGGCGGCCAAGCGGGCGCGAGCGGCCTCTACGCATTTTGTAATGATCGTTTTGGCATTGCCGGGATTGCGATCGAACCAATCCATGAGCTTGTCGTTCACGAGCGCCTGTACGACGCCCGCGACTTCGGTGTTACCCAGTTTCGTCTTGGTCTGTCCTTCGAACTGCGGCTCGCGCACTTTCACGCTGATGACGGCCGCCAAACCCTCGCGGATGTCTTCGCCTTCCAGATTCGCGTCCAGATCCTTAACCAGATTTTTATCGGCGGCATAGGCGTTGGCCGAGCGCGTGAGCGCGGTACGGAAACCCTGTAGGTGAGTCCCGCCCTCGATGGTGTTGATGTTGTTGCAGTAAGTGTAGATCGACTCGGTATACGAATCGTTCCATTGCATGGCGATTTCGACTTCGACGTCGTCGACGGTGCCTTTGAAATAAATCACTTCGGCGTGCGAGGGCTTTTTCGTTTCGTTCATGTGCGAAACGAATTCCATGATGCCTTCGGTGAATTGGAATTCGGCTTTCTGCCCCGTGCGCTCATCGCTGAGCGAAATGCGCAGACCCGCGTTCAGAAACGCGAGTTCGCGAAATCGGTTCGATAACACGTTGTAATCGAAACGAACGCTGTCATCTTTGAAAATCTCGCGATCCGGTTTGAACGTCGTGGTCGTCCCGGTTTTATCCGTCTCGCCGGCCTTCTCGAGCTTGCCCTGCGGAATTCCCTTTTCGTAATTCTGCTTCCAAACGTAACCTTCGCGACGAACGATCACTTGGCATTTCGAAGACAGCGCGTTGACGACGGACGCGCCCACGCCGTGCAAACCGCCCGAAACTTTATAGCTCGAACCGTCGAATTTTCCGCCCGCGTGCAAAACGGTCATCACGACCTCGAGCGCGGAACGGCCGTCTTTATGCGAACCGACGGGAATGCCGCGGCCGTCGTCTTCGACGGTCAGCGAATCGTCGGCGTGAATAGTCACCGCCACGTTCTTGCAAAAACCCGCAAGCGACTCATCCACCGAGTTATCCACGATTTCATAGACCAGGTGATTGTAACCGCGCGAGGTCGTATCGCCGATGTACATGCCTGGACGCTTACGAACGGCCTCGAGCCCTTCAAGCACCTGAATCGATGAAGCATCGTAAGCTTTTTGATTTTCCTGCACTGCTACCCCGCACTTTTAGCTGGAGACGGTTCCGTTTTCGATGCGGAAAACGTTGAGTCTTCGATCTCCAAAATCCAGCGAGAATGACAAATCCGTCGTGGTCAAAAAAATCTGCGCCGGTATATCTCTTAAAAACTTCACCAGGTTCGTACGACGAATCGGATCGAGCTCCGACAACACGTCATCCAAGAGCAAGAATGGGTAAACCTGATAAGACCTGTAATGATACAATATTTGCGCCATCTTGAAAGATAAAACTAAGGCTCTTTGCTGCCCCTGCGAACAAAAAAAGCGTGAATCTTTTCCAGCAAATAGAATGCGAATGTCGTGACGTTGCGGCCCCACCAGCGAGGCTCCGACACCGAGTTCCCTCTCACGCAGCTCCAAACCTCTGTTGTGCATCGCAGAAAGTATGTCGGAACGGCTCCACGTCGCCGCATTTTGTCCCGAGATCAGGTACTCCACAGCTATGTCCACATCGGACCGGTCAAGAACGTAGCTGATGGCCTTCTGAAAATCGGTCTGCAGCGCCGTGAGCGCGTTCAAACGGGCCACGGTGAGCTCGGTGGCAAGCGGCAGATAACTCGCATCCAAACTCTCGAGCAAGTGACGCGCTGGCTCGCGAGCGAGCTTGCCCTTCAGGGTGTCCTTCAACACGCGATTGCGCGTTTTCAAGGCATGTTTGAAATCTTTCAAGATTTTCACACTGGATTGCGAGTGGGTCAGAACCACGTCATCCAGTAGGCGACGACGTTGCTCCGGCCCTTCCTTGATGGCCGCCAAACTCTCGGGCGAAAACAGCACCAGGGGAAACGCGCGGGCGAGCGCCGCCGAGTTGGTGCGATGATTGTTCCACATCACGCCGCGACCGCGTTCGTTCAAAGTCAGTTTCAAATCGTGCTGCAACGTTTTTTGACTGAGACGTCCCTCGATCAAGCCGCTCGGGGCGTGACCGCTTTCCTCATGACGAAGCAAAGTTTCGACCGTCGCCGGACGAAAGCTTTCCCCGCGCAGCAAGAAGTGAAATGCCTCGACTAAATTTGTTTTCCCCTGTCCGTTTTCGCCGCAGAAAACGACGATGCCCGGCGGAAACTCGAGCGTCAGATCCCGGTAATTGCGAAAATTCTTAAGTCTTAACGAGTGAAAACGCATTCGACCCCAAAGGGTTTAAATGCGCATCGGCATGACCACGCAAGTGTAGGTCGTGTCATCGTGCGGTTTCACCAGACTCGGCGAAAGATGATCGTTCATCTCCACGCGTACGATCTCATCGTGCATGCTCGCCAAGACGTCGAGCATGTAACGCGCATTGAACCCGACTTTCAGATCTTTGCCTTTGTAATCGACTTCGATCTCTTCTTTCGCGTCGCCAAGCTCGGGATTGTTGGAACTGATTTCCATGCGGCCGCCGGTCACGGCCAGAGTCACGCCGCGCGATTTCGCGTTCGATAAAAGCGACACGCGCTTGAGCGAACTCATCAACGCGTCCCTTTGCACCAGAAAATGTTCTTTCAGATTTTGTGGAATAAGCTGTTGATAGTTGGGATATTTCCCCTCGATCAAACGCACCATCAACACCGTCGTCTTCGATCTAACGACAAGTTGCGCGCCCTCGATCGCGACTTCGATTTTTTCCTCGTTCTGCCTATCCATCGATTCCAGCAGTTTACGAATTTCGTGAAGGCCTTTGCGCGGAACGATCACCCCTTGCGGCGCGGTCTTTCCGCTCGCGCCCGGAATTTTACGATCGATCAAACTCAAACGGTGACCGTCCGTGGCGACCATTCGATAGATCGCGCTTTCTTTGTCCGGGCGAACTTCCAAGTAAACGCCGTTCAAATGGTAGCGGGTTTCGTCGGTCGAAACCGAGTAGATCGTCTTTTCGATCATTTCGAGGAGGGTGGACGGCTCGATCTTCACGAATTCCTGCGTCGTGAATGTGGGAAAAACCGGGTATTCCTCTGGAGAAATCCCGACGATGTTGAAAACCGCGCGGTTCTGCGAAATTTTCAGCCAATTGTTTTCCTTCCGCTCCAGGTCGATTCTACCATCGGGCAATTCCTTGATGATCTCAAAAAGGCTCTTGGCATTCACCGCCACGCGTCCGGTTGATTTGACCTGTGCGGGAATGTCATCGGTCAGACTGACTTCCAAATCCGTGGCGAAGCCACGCAGCCCGTCGCCTTTGGCCTCGAGCAAAACATTGACGAGAATCGGCATGGTGTTGCGCTTCTCCACGATATTCTGAGCTCGTGCGATGACATTCAAAAGATCTTTTTTCTCGACCGAGAGCTTCATGAATCCTCCAACATTGATCCGGTTCTCTCTTAGCTTCTTTTATTAATATAAATATCTAGCAGTAGCCGTAGGGATGTAGTTATCGATCTTTATAACTTAAATCCCTGAAAATCTTCTTAATTCTCTGTGGAAAACTAAACCGGGCAAGAGTCGCGTAACCCGGGTAAAAACGGGGGTTCAAGCTGTCCCCATTTTTAACCATAGGCTTTTCCACAAGCCTATCCACTGTCCCCATTCACACCCCTGTGATATTGTGGATTCTGCCCTCTAACTCTTCGATATCTCTTTTTATTTCTGAATCTTTGTTCAGTTGATCTTCAATCCGACGCAAAGCATTCATAACTGTGGTGTGGTCTTTTCCACCAAACGAACGCCCGATGTCGACAAGCGATTTATCAAGGTGTTTTTTGACCAAAAACATCGCCACTTGTCGCGCAACGACCAACGGTTTGGTCCGCGTCTTCGACTTCATATCCGGTAGGCGCACCTTGTAGTGATCAGCCACCAGCTTTTGAATGTCGTCGATGGTGATTGTGGCGATATCGTCATGGGTCGAAAGCACGCGCTTAACGAGTTCCATATCGATCGGCAGACCCTGAAGTTCCGAAAACATTTTGATCTTATTTAAATTACCTTCAAGCTCACGAATCGAACGCTTCGAAATCCGCGCCACGTGGCTGACAACTTCGTTGCTGAGCATGATGTTCTTGCGTTCCGCCTTATATTTCAGGATCGCCACGCGCGTTTCGATATCCGGCATTTGAATGTCGGCGATCAATCCCCATTCCAATCGCGTGCGGATGCGATCTTCCAAACCCTTGATATCCTTGGGCATGCGATCGGAGGCGACGATCACTTGCTGATCTTTTTCGAAGAAGTCGTTCAAAGTGTGGAAGAACTCCTCTTGCACGGCTTCACCGCGTCCCAAGATCTGGATGTCATCCATCAACAAGACGTCGCAGTTTTCACGGTAACGCAGGCGAAAACGATCCATTTCGCTGCGACGAATGCTCGAGATGCATTCATTCAGGAAGCGCTCGGCCGAAACATAGAGAATGCGCAAGTGCGGAAAATTTTCGCGAATATTATTGCCGACGGCATTGAGCAAATGGGTTTTGCCCATGCCCGTGGGCCCGCAAATGAACAAAGGATTGTAATTTTCCTTGCCGGGATTTTCCGAGATGCTGAAACTGGCGGCGTGGGCGAATTCGTTGTTGCGTCCGACCACGAACGTCGAAAAGGTATAGTCGGTGTTGAGCATGTCGCGATGGCCGAAGGAACCCATATTGGGATTGGCGACCGCGATCTCGGCGGTCTCGGACCTGTTTCCCTCAACGGCCACCAAAGTCGGCGCCTCGACGACCATTCCGCCCTGGCCCGTCACGATCAGTTCGATTTGAAATGGATTTTGATAAAGCGCTGAAATCTCTGAGCAAATCCTCTCGAGCAAATTCTGCGAGATCCAAAATTTGTGCAATTCCGTCGGTACGCCCAGCGTGAAGCAACGGCCAGAGGGGCGATCGTCCACGCCCACCAAGCTCGTCGGTTCGAACCACATTTGAAGCGGTTTATTGTTTTGATTTTTGGCCTTCAGACTGTTCTTGATCTGAAGCCAGAAATCCTGCTGTGGCATCGGCTGTAAATTCACTGCTGGGCCCCCCGCCGAAATGTGGATAAGAGGGAAAGTAGGTAACACCCCCTGAAAAAACTTTCAATGATTTGGATGATCTACGGGGAATGTGGATTCGCGAATCCATTGCCGATCGATTCAGCACAGCGATTCAACTTACGGGAATCCACAGGGATTTCTGAACCCCGGCCGACTTGACTCTAAAATTGGCATTGTGCTTTATTGGCGCGTCAGGTCGACCAACTTCAATCAACCGGAGCATACAGATGCCAAAGCGTACCTATCAGCCTAGCCGTGTTCGGCGTAAAAAGACCCACGGATTCCGCAAGCGGATGTCGACGAAGAATGGTCGCATAGTCCTCTCGAGCCGTCGAGCTAAAGGCCGTAAGAGCCTGTCGGTATCGACGGGTGGAAAATAAGTTTCGACTCAGATCCCTTACTCGGCGCGCCGACTTTGAGCGCCTGCGCACCGAGGGTAAAAGCGTTCATATCAATTCATGGTTACTTGTGAATATGCAGCCCACGGAGTCGGGCGAAGTGCGATGCGGATGGACGATTCCGCGCCAGGTCGGTACCGCGGTTGTGCGCAATCGCTTGCGCCGCTGGGGACGTGAGTACTTACGCCGTTGGGGCTCCGGTTTGAAGCGGGGACTCGATGTGAACTTGGTGATTCGTCGACGCGATAAAGAATTCTACAAGCTTATGGCTCATAAGGAATTTAATGAAGCGATGGACAAAATGGCGGCCCGACTTGAACGCTATCTTAACTAGCCTTGCGCTGTTCATGATTGCCGTTTATCGCACCACCCTTTCAGGGTTGGTCGGCGGCGTCTGTCGCTTTCAGCCGACCTGTTCCGCGTACGCGCAAGACGCATTCACTTTATATCCCGTGCACGTCGCGTTTTGGCTGACCGCCAAGCGTTTGTGCAAATGTCATCCGCTTGGACCCTTCGGCTATGATCCCGTGCCGGAAAGGAAATCATCTTGAAAAAAGACACTCCGAACTTCTTCGACGCGCGCACGATCATCGCGATCGTTTTGGTCGCCGGCACCTTCATGGGCTGGCAGTATTACATGCAGAAGAAATATCCGCAGGCCTTCAATAAGAACAAAACGACGGAAACCGCGCCCGTGGCGGCGAACAGCGCGGTGAAGAGCGGCTCCGAGCCTATCGAGACGAAATCCCCGCCGGTCAGCGCCGACAGGCTGGAGGATGCCGCGCCGACGCTCACAGCGGAATCGGTCGTGCGTTTTGAAAATGCCAACATGGCTTTCGATTTGTCCTCGAAAGGGATGGGGATCGCCAACGTCACGCTGAACAAATACAAGGATCGTGAAGGCAAACTGATCGAAATCGGCCATGCCGAGGGCGAATTGCGGCCGCTGCAAACCCGTCTTCGCGGCCAGCCGCAACCGCTCGATTTCAAAGTGGAGCGTATCAACGAAAATATGTTCGTCGGCCGCGCGCGCGTCGGCACGATGGAAATCACGAAATCCGTTGAAATCGATCCGGTGAAATATCTGATCACCACCAAAATCACTTCGAGTGGCGCTGACGATCGTTTCGTCGGTTTGACGACGGTCTTGACCGATCGTTTGCACGATCATCCCAAAGCGAGTTTTTTCCTCCCGAATACGACGTACCAGGAGTTTTACGTCGAAACGGCCGAAACTCACGATCGCTACATTTTTGAGAAAACGGACGTAGAGAAAGAATGGTCGAAGGTGCGCATCGCTTCGATCGGCTCGCCCTTCTTCACGCAGGCCGTGGCGGATCGCTCGAACATCATGCCGAAGGTGAAGGCGATAACGAACCACGAGAAGAAACAGTCCACCATTCAGCTCGAGTACGAGACGCTCACCAAAGATCCGTTGCAGATCGAATATTTGGTCTATATCGGCCCGAAATCCTTGGATCTTTTGAATAGCATCGATCCGGGTTTGTCGAACGTTGTCGATTTCGGTTACTTCAACTGGATCGGACGCCAGATTCTCTCCACCCTGAAATGGTTCCATCAATGGACGGGAAATTGGGGCATGGCGATCATCTTGCTGACCCTTTTGGTGCGGATCTTGGTTTTCCCTTTCAATATGTATTCATATAAGTCGATGAAGGCCATGCAGGTCATTCAGCCCAAGATTCAGGCGGCGCGGGAGCGCTACAAGGACGACCAGCAAAAACAGCAGCAAGAGATCATGGGCCTGATGAGGGAAAACAAGGTGAATCCCATCGGCGGGTGCCTTCCGATTTTCCTGCAATTCCCTATATTTCTTGCACTATATCAGGTGCTCGGACATAGCATCGAGCTATACCAAGCGCCGTTTATGCTGTGGATACCGGATCTTTCTTTGAAGGATCCCTATTACATCTTGCCGGTCCTCATGGGCGCCACTATGTTCGTTCAGCAGAAAATAACTCCAAACACGATGGATCCGGCGCAAGCCAAGATCTTGTTGTTTATGCCGCTCGTGTTTACGATTTTCATGATTGAGTTGGCCAGCGGCCTTACGCTCTACATGTGGGTCGGAGCGGTGTTTAGCGTGCTTCAGCAGCTGTACTTTATGAGAGATAATAAGGGCGTTAGTTTAGCTAGCGTGAAAACATAGGAGATCTGGCAGATGACCGGCTTATTCGGTAAATTGTTCGGAAAAAAAGACGGCAAGAAGATCGCGAGCGGCGGCCCCGATGGCGTAGTGAGCGACATCTTGGAAAACATCCTGAAACTGGGTGGTTTCGAACTGTCCTTTGAAATCAAAAGCGTCGAGGACGAAAACATCAACGTTGAAGTTTTCGGGAAAGACGAAGAACTCTTAACCTCGAAAGAGGGCGCGCTTCTCGATTCCCTGCAATTGTACGTGCGTCGCGCGGTTCAACACCAATTCCCTGATCAACCGCTGAACGTGAATATCGATTGCGCCAATTTCCGTGAGCAGGCCAATGAAGCGTTGATCGCCTTGGCCGAAAAACTGCGCGACATCGCGCTCACCAAAGGCAAGTGGGTTTATTTCCGGGCGCTCCCGCCGAAAGATCGCAAAGTCATTCACCAACATTTGGCTGAAGACGGGCGTGTGAAAAGCCGTTCGGTGGGCGAAGGTCATTTTAAAAAAATCAAAATTTATCCCGTAAAAATGAACGACACCGCACACGACGATGCGGGAGACCAAGATGAGGCCTTCGGAAATCGATAAAGACACCATCTGTGCGCTGGCGACGGCGCACGGGGTTGGAGCCATCTCTGTCTTGCGCCTATCTGGATCCATGGCCGCCGAAATCATCCGCAAACTGGCGGCCTTCCTGCCCGAAAATTTGGAGTCTCATAAAATCTATTACGGCATCCTGAAGAATCAGGATGGGTCGGCACTTGATGAAGTGCTGGTTTCTTATTTTCAGCAAGGCCGAAGCTTCACGGGCGAGACCGTTTTCGAAATTTCGTGTCACGGCAGCGAGGTGGTCGTGAATGAGATTTTGCGGGCTCTGGTCGAGGCCGGCGCGCGCCCTGCGAAGCGCGGCGAGTACACCTATCGCGCGTTCATGAACGGCCGTTTGGATTTGGTTCAGGCCGAAAGCGTCCTGGCGATGATCGAGAGTCGTTCGAAGCGTGCCTCGCAATTGGCGTTGCGGCAGCTGCAAGGCGATTTTTCGGCGCGTCTGAAAAGTATGCTCGACGCCTTTACTTGGGTGCTCGCGCATCTGGAAGCCAACATCGATTTCGCGACCGAAGATATTCAAATTGCGAGCGACGAAATGTTGCGCGCGAAGCTCGGGAATCTTTTGAGTGAAGCGGATGAGCTGTTGGCCAGCTATCGCCAAGGCCGCATCGTGCGTGAAGGTTTTCAAGTCGCGTTGGTGGGACGTCCGAACGCGGGTAAATCGAGTCTTTTGAACGCCCTGGCGGGTCAGGATCGCGCCATCGTTACGCCGATCGCGGGAACGACTCGCGATTTTGTAGAGGCCGAGATCACCGTGAACGGTTTGCGCGTCACCCTGGTGGACACGGCGGGCCTGCGCGCGACGGAAGACATCGTCGAGAAGATCGGCGTCGAACGCACGCTCCAGAAACTCGGTGAAGTCGATCAGATTTGGTATGTCGCCGACCGCACGCAAGGGACTGAAGATCTTGAATTCATGAAGCGCATACCTTGGGAGCGCGCGGTTCTGCTTGAGAACAAGTCGGATCTGGACGCGAATGGTGGCGTGGAAGTTCTGGGCACGCCGCTCGCGCGTTTTTCGATCAGCGCGACGGCCGGAAAAGGACTGAATGAAGTTCGCGATTGGCTTTCGAATCGTTTGCGTGCGGAAATCAGCGAGGATTCGACCCTGGTGAGCAACGCGCGCCACTTTCAGGGATTGAAACTCTTTCGTGATGCCGTTGCCGAAAGTCTGCCGATGGTGGCGGCGAACGACAGCCCGGATTTGATCGCCCTTGAACTGCAGACCGGGTTGATGGCGATATACGACGTGTTGGGGCTAACTTACGACGATCAAGTCATGGATCGCGTCTTCAAAGAATTCTGTTTGGGCAAATAGATGAACTCATTTGACGTCATCGTGGTGGGCGCGGGTCACGCAGGGATCGAGGCGAGTCTTGCCGCTCAGCGCCTGGGAATGAAAACCCTGGTTGTGACGACCAACTTGGACCGTATCGGTTACATGAGTTGCAATCCGTCGATCGGCGGACTTGGCAAAGGCCATATGGTGCGCGAGATCGACATCCTGGGTGGCGCGATGGCCATGGCTGCTGATGAAACCTGCATACAGTTCAAACGCTTGAACGCCCGCAAGGGTCCGGCGGTGCGCGGGTCGCGCTCGCAGTGCGATAAGGATCTATATTGCGATTACATGGGTAAGAAGCTGCGCTTATCCCCGGGTTTGGAACTTCTGCAAGCCGAAGCCAAGTCGTTGATGATCGAAGGCGGGCAATGCCGTGGAATCGTGACGGATCAAGACGTTTCGATTCGCGCGAAGGCGGTCGTCATCACGACGGGCACATTCATGAATGGAGTGATGCACATCGGTCTGAAGCGAATCGAGGGCGGCCGGGTCGGTGACAAAGCGACTCGGGGGATTTCCGATCAACTGCGCGAGTTTGGCTTCACCGTCACTCGGCTTAAAACCGGAACACCCGCGCGTCTCGAAAAGGACAGCATCGATTGGTCGAAGACCATTCCGCAATGGGGCGACGACAAGTTCATGCCGTTTAGTTTTCAAAGCCTCCGGCATTTGAAACTGCCACAAATCGCCTGCTTTTTGAGCTACACCAACGAACGCACGCACGAAATCATTCGCGCCAACCTCGACAAGTCGCCGATGTTCATGGGCGTGATCGAAGGAATCGGCCCGCGCTATTGTCCGAGCATCGAAGACAAGGTCACGCGCTTTGCCGATAAGGAAAAGCACCAAACGTTTTTGGAACCCGAAGGCCTATCTACCAATTCGGTATATCTGCAGGGAATTTCGACCAGTCTGCCCCAGGATGTGCAGTACGAATTCTTGCGGACCATTCCTGGGCTTGAAAATGTAAGGATGCTCAGGCCTGGATATGCGGTCGAGTACGATTTCATCGAGCCGACGCAGATTTTTCCAACACTTGAGACGCGCACGATTCCCGGTCTTTATTTAGCCGGACAGATCAATGGCACGAGCGGCTATGAGGAAGCCGGCGCGCAAGGACTTTTGGCTGGAGCCAACGCCGCCTTAAAAATTTTGAATCGCCCTTCCTTCGTGTTGCGGCGTGACCAGGCTTATATGGGAGTGATGGTTGACGATCTGGTTTTAAAGGGCACCAAAGAGCCTTACCGAATGATGACGTCGCGCGCTGAATTTCGTTTAGTTTTAAGAGAAGATAATACTATCGAGCGCTTGGCTCAGGCCTCGTTCGATCACGGTCTGATTTCGCATGAACAGTTCCAGACTTTGGAGCTGATTAGGCATCGCCGAGCAGAGCTTCTTGGCCGATTGCAGGACCATAGTCTGGTTCCGAATGCGGAGACGCTGGCAAAACTTAGCGATCTAGAAACGGCAATTATATCAAAGCCTATTAAAGCTGCGGACTTGCTTCGCCGCGACGAGATTTCGTGTTTGGACATGACGCGCTTTGGAATTGAGGTCGATCCGGATGAAAACGTACATGAGCCTGTGGAAATCCACGTAAAGTACTCAGGCTATATTCACCGACAAAATGAGATGATCGATCAGGCGCGAAAGCTCGAGGACATGAGTTTGCCGGATGAGTTGGACTATACCCATGTACGTGGTCTTTCGCGTGAGGAAGTCGAGAAGCTTTCGAAAATTCGTCCCCGGTCACTTGGTCAAGCGCAGAGAATTAGTGGCGTGAATCCTTCGGCGGTTCAGGCTATATTGGTTTTTCTTAAGGGTAGACGAAATGCGGCTACCCAGGAGTTGTCTTCTTGAATTCCGATTCCCGCTTTCCTCCGACACGATTTTCGTCTTCAGATAAAAAGAAGATTGAGCCCCAGGGAAATAACGCGCTGTGGCGTATTCCGGAATGGTTTCCAGATTTGGATCCAAAATTGGGCGAGCAGCTAAAGGTCTATCACTCTGAACTTCTTAAGTTTAATTTGAAGCTCAATCTGATTTCACGAAGCACAGAGCGAGACGCCGATGAGGTTCACTTTGCCGATTGTCTGTTGGCGCTCGAACTGATGAAGAAAGTTAAACTCGGGGCCAAGGTTCATGACATCGGCTCCGGAAATGGAATACCGGGATTGATCTGCGCACTCCAGAACCCCAGCGTTGAGTTCTTTTTGATTGAAAGTGATGCACGTAAATGTGAGTTCCTCAAACACATCGTTCATGTATTGCAGTTGAAGAATGCTAGGTTAATGAATGTCCGTCTTGAAACCTTGAAGGACGAAGGCATTGAATGCGCCATTAGTCGTGGCTTCGCATCGATCTCGAAGTCCATTCTTTCAATGAACAAGTTTGTCGGTAAGGGCGTTCGCTTTTTCCATTTGAAAGGCAACAACTGGTCTTACGAGATTGCTGAACTGCCGTCGCAGCTCATTTCTGTGTGGACGCCGGAGCTTGTTGGTGAATACTCACTCCCGAGTAGTCAGGCTCGTCGCGCGGTTGTCTGCACAACGAAGGTCCAAGACTGAGTTCCACGTGGAACAACGTATCAATCCGCGGCTTTGGCTTCTCCATCGCTTTCAGGTTTCTTCTGAGGCTTGGTTCCTGCGGCTGAAGGCATTCGAGCTTGGAGCTTGGGTACTCTCGTATTCCAATTCAAAGGTACGGAGCGCAGGCGGATATTCACTAGATAGTCAGAGTATTCACTCGGTTTTGGCCACTCTTCCTCGCGTAAAAAGGCTTCGCGATATGCCAATCGCCCCTCAACCTTGCGTCGAGCCGCACGAATCTTGAAAAATCGGGCCATTTGATCGTCATCGATCAGCTTTTTCTCTGTCTTAGCTAAATCTCGACGCACGTTTTTCATATCGATGGAGTTCGGCTCGGTTTTCGCCATAGATTCCTTAAGGGCGGCAATCTGTGCCTTTCCCTCTTCGACGGCCTTCAAATGGGCCGCTGCCCGCGTCTCAAGATCCTTGAAAATGGGATCCTTTAACTCGGGATTTGGGTCTTCTTGACGACACCCACTCAAACAAATCACCGCGGCAAGGCAGGTTGTGAGTGAGAGAAGACGATTCATTTATCTGGACTCCCCGGGTTCTACATGGAACAATCGGCAAGACTTACAAAAATGTTGAGAAACATGTAATATTTCGCAGATTAACAACGGGGAAAGCATGGCTCGAATCATTTGTGTGGCTAATCAAAAGGGCGGAGTAGGCAAAACGACCACTTCGGTTAACCTTGCCGCGGCGCTTACTTTGCTGAATAGGCGAGTACTCATCGTAGACATGGATCCACAGGGCAACGCGTCAAGTGGGCTTGGAGTCAAGAGATATGAGAATCAAGAGTCGAATATCTACCAAGTTTTGATTGGTGAGAAGCCTATTCGCGAGACTATTCAGACTACTCAGGTGACTAATCTCGACATTATTCCAGCAAACCCGGACCTGGTGGGTGCGGAAATCGAATTGGTCGATATGCCACAGCGTGAATATCGACTTAAGTCGGCCCTGGCCGAAGTCGCGGACACGTATCACTATATATTGATCGATTGCCCGCCCAGCCTGGGGCTCTTAACTGTGAACTCGCTGTCGGCCGCGGAAACCTTCTTAGTTCCTCTACAATGTGAATACTACGCCCTTGAGGGTCTTTCGCAATTGCTGAACACGGCGGGCCTGATCAAGAAGAGTCTGAACCCCGAACTTCGCATTGAGGGAATTTGTCTGACCATGTTCGATGCACGCAACAATCTTTCGCATCAAGTGGTGGCTGAAATTCAATCGCACTTTGGCGACAAAGTTTTCCAGGCGATCATTCCTAGAAACGTACGTCTCAGCGAGGCGCCTTCGCACGGGCAAACCATTTTCCAATACGATCCCAAAAGTTTGGGCGCGAAGAAATATCGCGAACTCGCGGAAGAGCTCGATCAACGGGTTCTTGGAACCAAACCGACGGTAACGCCGGCTCCCGACGCCACTGCCGAGGACGAGCCTGAAGTTCTGATGGAGCCGCCGTCTCCGGATGAAGGAGAAATCCATGTCTGAACAAACCCAATCGTCGAAACAGCAGGGTAAAAGCAAAGGACTTGGCCGCGGTCTAGGAAGTCTGCTCGGCAACACCGGTGAAGGCGCCTTTTCCAAAACCACTCCGTCTGCTGAAAACGTCCTGGCCAGTTTGAAAGAGGACTTGCCGAGTCAGAAGGTCACGGCGCTTAAAGACGGATTTGTTGAAAACGAAGTGGCAAAGAAACTCGATGCGCCGGCGGAGCAAGTTGTCGCGCCCACTCCGAGCGTTCCGGCCAATATGCGCATTTGGCAGATACCGATTGAAAAGCTTTTTCCGAATCCCAATCAACCACGCCAGATTTTTGAGAAAGAACCCCTACAAGAGCTGGCCAATTCAATTCGTGAAAAAGGAATTATTCAGCCCTTGCTGGTTCGCAAAAGTGACGAGGACACCTTCGAGATCATCGCGGGTGAGCGGCGTTGGCGCGCGGCACAAATCGCCGGTCTGAAAGAGGTGCCGGCGATTTTGAAAGATAGTCCTGAGCAAGAGGTGCTCGAGCTTGCCTTGATCGAAAACATTCAACGCGAAAACTTGAATCCCATCGAAGAGGCGGAAGCTTATGATTTTCTAGTGAAAAAGTATAACCTCACTCAGCAAGATCTAGCCCATAAGGTCGGCAAAGACCGCGCCACCGTTGCCAATATGTTGCGTTTGTTGGGCTTACAGCCCGGTGTCCGACAGATGGTATCACGCGGTGAGTTATCGATGGGACAAGCCAAGGTCCTTCTCTCGTTACCCGATCCACGGATTCAAGAGAAACTGGCCGAGAAAGCCAAGGTGGAATCTTTGAGCGTACGGGCGCTCGAAAAATTGGTGGCACGCGCTAAGCTGCCCAGTTCTTCAGCAGAATCAGATAAGCGCGACTTGCGCGACAAGATGGCGAAAAGCCTGGAAGAAGAGCTGCAAAAGCTGATCGGCTCCAAAGTGAATCTGGACTATGATGCGGGCAAGGGCAAAATCGTGATCCATTATTATTCGGATCAGGAATTGAATCAGATCGCCGACACGCTGAGGGATTCATGGCGCCGGTAAAAGCCGAAAGTTCCGTCACCGCTCTCCTTGAAAAGGGCGCGTCGTTCGATGGCCGCCTAACTTTCGAGGGCACCGTGCGCATTGGTGGAAGTTTCCGCGGCGAGATCTTCACCAACGACACGCTTGTAATTAATCCAGGTGCTCAAGTCGAAGCGCAGATCGAAGCCGAAACGGTGATCATCAGCGGCGCCGTGAAGGGAAATATCTTTGCGCGTCGACGCGTGATCATGCACCCGCCGGCGATCTTCCAGGGCACGGTCACCACCCCGTCCCTGCGCATCGATGAAGGCGTCCTCTTCGAGGGCGCATCATATATGCCGAAGAATTAATTTACACACTGGCCCAGGTCGAATATACAGATGTCCGACTTCATCAAAGCTAAGGACGTCGGATTCAATGGATCTATTGATTTCCCTGGGGGTCAATTGGACTCTCGGATTACAAATCGCCATCTTTCTGGTTTGCTACTTCATACTCAAATACGTTTTGTTCGCTCCTTATTATAAGGCTTTCAACGAACGTAGCGAGCGCACGGTCGGGCAAACCGAACTGGCTGAAAAATACGTGAATCAAACTCGCGAGCTTGAGGAGCGGTTCGCCGCGAAAGCCAGCGAAGTGAACGAACGCTACAAAGCGGTCTTCGATCAAACCCGCGCCGCCGCGAACAAAGAATACGATCGCGTGGTCACGGACGCGCGCGCGAAAGCGAAGTCCCTGGTCGATGAATCGCGAAAGACGATCGCCACCGAAATGACGGCGGCGCGCACGCAACTCAAACAAGAAGTCGCCGGCGTCTCCCAGCTCATCAATCAGAAATTGATCGGTAAGGAACTCACGACATGATTAAGCTTCTTTTGTTGAACGCCGCGCTTTGGGCCGAGGACGCGCATCACGCCGCCGCGGCCGCGCACGGCGATGCTCATGCCGTTGATATCCCTTGGCTTGGAATTTTCGTTCAATCGTTTAACTTGGGCTTGTTGATCCTCTTGCTCGGCTTCTTGCTGCGCAAGACCGTCAAAGCGTATTTTGAGCATCGCGCCCGCGACTACAATCAACTCGTGGCGCGCGCCGAAACGGCGAAACGCGAAGCGGAACGCGGGCATCGCGAAATTAGTGAGCGTTTGAACCAGCTCGAGGCCGGCGCGGAGCAAGGATTGGCGCAAGCCCGTCGGGAAGCCGATGAATTGAAAGCCCGCATGGCGAAAGAGGCCCAAGCTCTCTCGGAGAAACTTGCCGAAGAGGCCAAGCGTTCGGCCAAAGCCGAAGCCGAAAAAGCCAAAGCCCAATTGCGCGCGGAACTTCTGACCGAGGCCATCGCGGCCTCGCGTGAAAATTTGAAAACCACTCTCGGCAGCAGCGAACAAAAGCGACTTCAGAACGAATTCGTCGAGAAAATTCAGGTGGTGGGCGGATGAAAAATCCCATTCTAGCGACCCGATACGCGCGCGCGCTTCACGCGTTGGCCAAAGAAAAGAACGAACAAGACGCCGTTTTCAGCCAGATGCGCGTGATCACGCAAGCTTTTGAAGCCGACGCGGAAATCAGCGACTTCGTGCGCTCACCGCTCATTCGCCCGCTCGACAAAGTCAAAGCTCTCGAGAAACTGACCGCGTCCTTGAATGTTCCCGAAAGCTTGAAGAGCTTTTTACTGCTGCTCGCTCGTAAAAACCGGCTTGGAATTTTCACGGACATCGTTACGGCGTACGAATCGATTTCGGATGAAGCGCACGGCGTGACCCGCGGAACCGTTCGTTCCGCGACCGTGCTCGGGCCTGAAGACCGCCAGCGCATCGAAGAGCTGGTGAGCAAGGCCACCGGAAAACAGGTCATCTTGACTTATAAAGAAGATCCAGCGCTCCTTGGCGGTCTGGTTGCCGAAGTCGGCAGCTTCACCTTCGACGATTCGCTGACCTCACACCTTAAACGCATTAACGAGCAATTAACCAGGAGCGCCCACTAAAATGGAAACGACCATTCGCGCCGACGAAATCAGTCGGGTTCTGAAAGAACAGATCAAAAATTACAACAAGTCGATCGAAGTCAGCGAGACCGGCAGCATCCTGTCGGTGGGTGACGGTGTGGCGCGCGTTTATGGTTTGGAAAAAGCCATGGCCGGTGAGCTCGTCGAGTTCCCGAATCAAATTTTCGGCATGGTACTCAATCTAGAAGCCGACTCCGTCGGCGTGGTGATCTTCGGCGATGACTCGACGATTCGCGAAGGCGACACGGTCAAGCGCACGAAAAAAATCGTGCAGGTCCCGGTGGGTGAAGCTTTGCTCGGTCGGGTGGTGGATGTGCTTGGTCGCGCCATCGACGGTCGCGGTGAAATCGTTTCACAGCACAATCGTATCGTGGAATTGAAAGCACCGGGCATTTTGGCTCGTAAGTCGGTTCACGAGCCTATGCAAACGGGCATCAAGGCGATCGACTCGATGATTCCGATCGGCCGCGGTCAGCGTGAGTTGATCATCGGCGATCGTCAAACCGGTAAGACCGCCATCGCGCTCGATACGATCATCAACCAAAAAGGTCAGAACGTTCATTGTTTCTACGTCGCCATCGGTCAGAAGAAATCAACGATCGCGCAGGTCGTTGAGAAGCTTCGCAACGCGGGCGCGATGGAGTACACGACGGTGATCGCGGCATCTGCTTCGGATCCGGCGCCCTTGCAGTTCTTGGCGCCCTACTCGGGCTGCGCGATGGCCGAGTACTTCCGCGATACCGGTCGTCACGCACTGATCATCTACGACGATTTGACCAAACAGGCCCAGGCTTACCGTCAGTTGTCGTTGCTGCTGCGTCGCCCCCCGGGTCGCGAAGCTTATCCCGGCGACGTGTTTTATCTCCACAGCCGTTTGCTCGAGCGCGCGGCGAAACTTTCGGACAAAGAAGGCGGCGGCTCGCTGACGGCGCTCCCGATCATCGAAACTCAGGCGGGCGACATCTCGGCGTACATTCCCACCAACGTGATCTCGATCACCGACGGTCAGATCTTCCTTGAAAGCGGTCTGTTCTACAAAGGTATTCGCCCCGCGGTCGACGTGGGTAAATCGGTTTCGCGCGTGGGCGGTAACGCCCAGATCAAGGCGATGAAACAGGTGGCCGGTACGTTGAAGCTCGAACTCGCGCAGTTCCGTGAACTCGAAGCTTTCGCGGCGTTCGCTTCGGATCTGGACAAAGCGACCCAAGCGCAGCTTTCGCGCGGCCGCCGGCTGGTTGAAATGCTGAAACAGTCGCAATATTCGCCGTACTCGGTTGAAAAGCAGGTCGCGACGATTTGGGCGGCGACGAACGGCTACTTGGATTGGATTCCGGAGACGGACGTGCGCCGTTTCGAAAAGGAACTCGTGGAATTCCTAGAGACCAAATACGCGAAGATCTTGACGTCGGTTCGCGAGAAGAAACAGCTCGACGATGAAACCAAACGCGATCTCAAAGGCGCGCTTGAAGAGTTCAAAGCGATCTTCAAGCCCACGCAAAAGAAGTAAGAGGCCATGCCGAATTTAAAGGATATCCGTAACCGGATTCAGAGCGTGAAAAACACGCAGCAGATCACCCGGGCCATGAAAATGGTTTCGGCGGCGAAGCTGCGTCGGGCCCAGCAGAACATTCAGAATCTGCGCCCGTTCGCGAAGCATATCCTGTCGGTGATCGCGGACATCTCGACCACTCAGCGGATTGAACACCCGTTGCTTGGCTCCAGTGGAGCGCTTCAGCCGAAAAAGGTATTGATGGTCGTGTTGACGTCGGACCGCGGTTTGGCGGGCGGCTTCAACAACAACATCAACCGCTACGCGTTGAAATATTATCAAGAGAACAAGGCGAACTTCGAAGTCATGGACTTCGTGTTCATCGGTCGCAAAGGTTCCGACTTCTTCAAGTCGCGCAATATTTTGGGCAAGGAAACGATCCTGAATCTCGCGCGCGAAGTCTCGTTTCATCTCGCGGAAGGAATGGCCGAGCGGTTGATCAAGGAATTCACGGATGGCGGCTACGACGCCGTTTACTTGGTCTACAACGAGTTCAAGTCGGCGATTTCGCAAGTCGTGACGACCGAGCGTCTGTTGCCGGTGGATGTGAAAGATTCGCACTTGCTCGGTAAGGACGGCAAAGTCGCGTTCTCTCGCGATCTGATTTTCGAGCTCGAGCCCGAAAAGATGATCGATGAATTGCTGCGCAAGCACTTCGCGATTCAAGTGTACCGGGCGATGAGCGAAAGCGTCGCGGCCGAGCACGGGGCGCGCATGGCCGCGATGGAAAACGCGACCAAAAACGCCGGTGAAATGATCCGTACGATGACTTTGACTTACAATAAACTTCGTCAAGCTTCCATCACGACCGAGCTCATCGAGATCGTCAGTGGCGCGGAAGCACTTAAAGGCTAGAGGAGAGTTCAGATGCAACTGCAATCAGGTTTCGTGAAACAGGTTATGGGTCCCGTCGTGGACGTGGAATTTCCTGACGGCGATATGCCGAATATCTACAACGCTCTTCGCGCGACGAATAAATCGATCAACAACACCGAGGGCAATTTGACCCTTGAAGTGGCGCAGCACTTGGGCGACCGGGTCGTGCGCGCGATCGCGATGGACACGACGGATGGTTTGGTCCGCGGCGACAAAGTTTCCAATACGGGCGATCCGATCAAGACGCCCGTGGGCGAAGCGGTTTTGGGCCGTATCTTGAACGTGATCGGCGAGCCGGTGGACGAAGGTCCGCAAGTCACCGCCAAAGAAGCATGGTCGATTCACCGTGCGGCTCCGAAATTCGAAGATCAATCCACCCAAGCCGAAATGCTCATGACCGGAATCAAGGTCGTGGACTTGCTCGCCCCCTACGCCAAGGGCGGCAAGATCGGTCTGTTCGGCGGCGCCGGTGTGGGTAAGACGGTTTTGATTCAGGAACTCATCCGGAACATCGCCACCGAGCACGGTGGCTATTCGGTGTTCGCGGGCGTGGGTGAGCGTACTCGTGAAGGTAACGATTTGTTCATGGAAATGACAGAGTCGGGCGTTATCAAAAAGACCGCTCTCGTGTTCGGTCAGATGAACGAGCCGCCCGGCGCGCGCGCGCGTGTGGCGTTGACCGGTCTGACGATGGCGGAGTACTTCCGCGATCGCGAAGGACAAGACGTATTGTTCTTCGTCGATAACATCTTCCGTTTCACGCAGGCGGGCGCGGAAGTCTCGGCGCTTCTTGGCCGTATCCCGTCGGCGGGGGGGTACCAGCCGACTCTGGGTACCGAGATGGGCGCGATGCAAGAGCGCATCACCTCGACGAAAAAAGGCTCGATCACCTCGGTGCAGGCCGTATACGTTCCGGCGGACGATTACACCGATCCGGCTCCGGCGACGACCTTCACTCACTTGGATGCGACGACCAACTTGGATCGCGATATCGCCGCGAAGGCGATTTTCCCGGCCGTTCACCCGCTCAACTCGACTTCGCGTATCTTGGATCCGCAAATCGTCGGTGAAGAGCATTACAAAACGGCGCGCGACGTTCAGGCGCTGCTCCAACGTTACCGCGAACTGCAAGACATCATCGCGATCTTGGGTATGGATGAATTGAGCGAGGAAGATAAGCTCGTGGTGGGTCGCGCGCGCAAAGCCGAGCGCTTCTTGTCGCAGCCGATGTTCGTGGCTGAGCAGTTCACGGGCATGGCGGGCAAGTACGTGGACATCAAAGACACAGTGAAGGGTTTCCGTCAGATCCTCGATGGTATGCATGATGGCGTTCCGGAGCAGGCGTTCTACATGGTCGGCACGATCGAGGACGCGCTGGAAAAGGCGAAAAAACTCGCGGTTTAGCCTGACATTGCGGGTGCCGCTGAAGCGGCGCTCGGATTTTTACTTCATGGGTGATTATGTTTGTTCTTAACTTGGTGACTCCAGAAAAGAAGTTGGTGACGGATCTTGAAATCGACGAGGTCCTGGTGCCGGCCTATAAAGGCCAGCTGGATATCTTGCCGGGTCACGCGCCGTTGATGACCACGCTTTCCACGGGCGTTTTGAAGTACCGCGCGAAGGGCGCGACGACCTTCGAGATCGTCGTGGTCAGTTGGGGCTACATGGAAGTGCATCCCGAGGGCGTCATCATTCTGGCCGACGTCGCCGAATCGCTCGAAGAGATCGATCGTCAGCGCGCGGAAGCGGGACTCAAGAAGGCTCAGGAAGCCATGATCGATCCGCTGCTCGAGGCCGACCAGATCGAGATGATGCAAATCAAAGTGGCTCGTAACCAAGCGCGTCTGGAAGCGCTTGGCGGCGGCGATCACGGTCACACCACTCATTGATTTTCCGGTATGGGTTCGCCGACATCAGCGGGCTCGCGCAGCTCCGCCGGCGCGGGCTCGGTGGTCATTGTTACGGCCAGCCAGCCGCCGCTTTCCGGTGAAGCGCTGTTCAAATTCAAAACCGCGCGATAGCTCTCTTGATTCTCGATTTGTCCGGCGTTGTTGCAGTTGACGACGATCAGCCGCGCCCGAATGTCAGGCGCGAGCTTGGCGAGCCATTTGGCGGTCGTCGTGCCAGAGGCATAAAATATCAATGCGGCCCCGGTCATTTTCTGAAGCTTTGTCGAAAGATCCCTGAGCGCGGCCGGCGAGATGCGCGTGAATCTCGCGGTGCCGGTGAACTCGGAGCGGAAATTCTTGAAGAAACGCTGATCGCTCGCGAAAATCTCGACGGGTGTCCCGGGCGAAACATGCAGCGCGGTGGTTTTGCCTTCGGTGGCGGCGCGAAAATTCTTGAGCATCACCTCTCTTGAGAGGTCTTCCAGTTTGGCGCGCAGAATTTTGGTTTTCGCGCCGTCGGGTATGAACTTCGCGGACTCCCCGCCCCTTTTGACGCCGAGTACGCGGGAGACGCTTTGATTCAAACGCTGCATGGGAATGCGCTCTTCTTTCACCGCGGTGACCAGCGCCTCAAACGCGCGTTTCTGGTTTTTGGGGTGGCCCGCGAACATCAGCAGATCGTTGCCGGCCAAGAAGGCGCGCACAGCGCGCTCACCGATGTCGGCGCTGATCGACGCCCCATCCATCTCCAAATCGTCGGTCATGACGAGTCCGTCGTAGCCGAGCTGGCCGCGCAGTTTTTCTTCGATCAGGATTCTCGAGTAGGTCGCGGGCACGCCGCTCTCGTCGATTTTGGGCACGCTCAAATGGGCCATCATCATCGCGCGCGGGAAGGCGCTTTGGGCGAAGCCGACGAAAGGAACGAGATCGCGCTTTTCGAGCTCTTCCCATGTGGCGAGCTTTTTGGTCGAACCTTGGTGACTGTCGCCGACATGGCCGCCGTGACCCGGGAAATGTTTCGCGGTGGGGATGACGCCGCCGGCATGAAGTCCGCGCGCGTACGCGACGGCAAGCTCACTCACGCGCTCGGGCGCGTCGCCGAACGAACGGTTGGCGATGAAGGTGTCGGTTTCGGGACTCGAAAGGTCCAACACGGGCGCCAGATTCATGTTGAAACCGAGCGAGAGCAGAAACTCGGCTTTGGTTTTCGCGAAGGCTTCGATGAATTTCGGATCTTCGGTCCGACCGAGCGCCAGCGCGCTCGGCAAAGGCGATGAGAGTTTGATCCGGCTGACCGCGCCGCCCTCTTGATCGATCATCAAAAACAACGGCGCCTTCAAGTTCTTGCTCGAGAATTTGCGGGCGTCGCGGTTGAACCGCGCGATCTGATTCGTGGTGGAAATATTGCGTGAAAACACGATCAAAGAGCCCAGTTGATATTTACGAACCATCTCGGCGACCTGGGAGTTGAACTCGGTACCGCCGAAGGTCCAGATCATCAACTGTCCGACCTTCTGTTCCACGGTCATCTTCGCGACCGGATCCGCGGGACTTTGGGCCGGAGCGGCGGACGAAACGCAAAGCAACGCGACAAAAGAGGAGATTTTCAAACACCTCTGAAAGCGCCCCAGGCTTTTCTGTATACTCAAGGCATGCATCGTTTGCGGATCCTTGTCCTATTTATCGGTTTTTTTTATGGCGGATTGAGCCTGGCCCAAGAGGATTTGTCGGCGGGAAGACCTTTAATGGTTGAGGTCGAGCCGACCAACGTCATTGCAGAGAAGGTTGAGGGGAATTATCAGTTGTTGCCCTACCGTGAGCGCCGCAAACCGTGGGGATTTACCTTCGCGGTCGGGTACAGTTCGTATGAGCCGATCAATTACGAGCCGAATTTTGTGACGGCCGGCTTTGATGAAGTGTACACGTCTCCCGACGTGGCCATGGTCGAATTGAAGTTCAGCTTCAAGCGCAATCTGCCTGTCGGGAGCATCGGGGCTGAAATCGGCGTCGGAATATATGACAACGACGCGGATGTCGAGGAATTCGGCGAGTCTTCGCTGCAACTGATCCCGATTCGGGTCGGCGGGGTTTACTACATGGATACGCTCTCGCCCGAACCTTACATCGTTCCCTATGTGTCCGGCGGGGCGTACATCATGGTGTATGAAGAAACGCTGGCGGGCTCGAGTTTTTCGGGCAACTCGCAAGTGGCCGGTTACATGACCGGCGGAGTGGCTTTCCAGTTGGATTGGCTCGACAAACGGTCGGCGCGCATCGCCTATCAGGAATCGGAAATTCAAAGCACCTATGTCTTCGCGGAAGCGGGAACGTTGCTTGAATCGGGCGGCGCGACCGATCCCGATTTCTCGAGCGGCTTCAACTGGGGCGCGGGTCTTCGCGTCGAGTTCTAAACGATTTCTTTTAAAACGGCCTTTACGTGCTCGTGCGTGTTGAACGCGTGAAATGCCAACCGCACGAAACCTTCGCGCACGCTCACATCGATCTTTTTCCGCGCCAGGCGCGCTTTGAGTCCCATCGCGTCTTCGATCGGGGGTTTGATGCAGACGATATTGGCGAGCGTTTCACGCGGGGCCGCGAGTTCGAAACCCTGGGGCAGACCTTCCAGGAATTCTTCGACGAGCCCGGCATTATGATCCTGGATATTGTCGAGCCCGGCGTCAATCAGCGTCTCGAGCGCGCCATCGAGCGCCGCGCAGATCAAGAACGACGGCGCCTGGCCGCGATCGAAGCGGCGGGCGCCCGGAAGCGTTTCCGTCGTGTACTCGAGCAGGGATTCCGCAGCCAGCGACTTGGGGCTCGCCAGCCACGCCGCGTGCGTGCGGCGGATTTGATCCAAGGGCTCGTTCGAAAACCGCGCGAACGCCGAACCGTAAGGGCCGAGTAGCCACTTGTACGCCACGCCCGCAAGGATATCCACCTCGCTCATGATTTCAGGAGCCAGTCGCAGGCCGCCGAGCGATTGCGAAACGTCCGCCAGGAATAACGCGCCGTTTTTTCGGCAGAGTCGGCCGATCTCGGCGATCGGAAGGGTGCGGCCCGTGTTGAACTGCACATGTGAACAACCCACGAAGCGCGTTTTCTTGTTGATCTCCGCGGCGAGCTTTTTAGGGTCCGTGAAGACCGGAAGCGGCAAACGCTTGAGTTCGATGTCGCCGCGTTCCGCGCGCAGCATCCACGGCAGGACCATCGAAGGGTAGTCGCCCTCGAGCAGCAGCACTTGTTCGCCCGGTTTGAAGTCGATGCCGTTGGCCACGTGACTGACGATTTCACTCACGCTCGTGGACACCGCGATATGCTCGGCGGAGCCGTCGAGCACACTCGAGAAACGCGTCCGGAGCCCGTCCGTCAACGCAGGCAGATCCGCGAATCGCAGAAAGGCGGGGTCCATCGCGCGGTCCACGGATTTCTCCACATTCTCGCGCGCCTTCTTCGGCATCGGCCCCATATAGGCGGCGTTCAGATAGATCGATTTCATTTCGAAGTATTTGCTCAGCATAGACCCTTCAGATAGTTGAGTTCGTCGTAAATGCGCGGCCAGGTGATTTCGTTGATGCGGACGCGCAGGCGGTTGTCGGGCGTGATCGAATATTTCTTGTTGGCGCGCGCGGTGAGATCGATCACGCGCTCGGGGGGCAGCGGAGTTTTGTCCGTGAAGGCCAAGGTCACGGTCGCTTCGCCGCTCGACAGGTCGCGCACCGCCAGGTCTTTGCAGATCTTGCGAATCAGCATCAAGCCCATCAAGTTCAGCACTTGTTCGGGCAGCTTTCCGAATTGATCGCGCAGCTCGTCCTCGATGCGATCGATGTCCTCGGGACTTTCGATGTCCGACAGCTGTTTATAGTACGCCAGGCGCACGCGCAGGTCGGGGATGAACTTGTCCGGAATCAGCGCGGGAATGCGCACGTTGATCTCGGGCTCGATTTCGGGGCCCGTACTGATTTCGCCTTTGGCGGAACGCACGGCCTCTTCGAGAAGCTCCAGGTAAAGTTCGTAGCCGACGGCGTTGACGTGACCGGCTTGTTCCTCGCCCAAAATATCGCCGGCGCCCCTGAGCTCCAAATCGTACTGGGCGATGCGGATGCCGGAGCCAAGGGCGGTGTTCTCTTGGATGATTTTGAGCCTCTCTTGCGCGTCTTTTTCGAGCCGCCGGTGATTCGGAATCAACAGATAGCAATAGGCGCGCTCTTTCGAGCGCCCCACGCGGCCGCGCAATTGATAAAGTTGCGAAAGGCCCAGCTGTTGGGCGTTGTCGATGAACATCGTGTTGGCGGCCGACACGTCCATCCCCGATTCCACGATGGTCGTGCACAAAAGCAAGTCGATCTCGTGGTGGAAGAATTCGATCATGGCTTTTTCAAGCTCACCCTCTTCCATCTGTCCGTGCGCCACGCGCATGCGCACTTCGGGCACGATCTCGCGCAGCTGGTCGGCCAGTCCGTAAATGCTCTGCACGCGGTTGTGAATGAAGTAGATCTGGCCGCCGCGGTTCACTTCGCTCATGATGGCTTTGCGAATCGTGTCGGCGTCGAATTTCGTGACGAAGGTGCGCGTCGCCAGGCGGTCCACCGGGGCGGTGTTGATCAAGCTCAAATCGCGAATGCCCACCAGGCTCATGTTGAGGGTGCGCGGGATCGGCGTCGCCGACATCGCCAGCGTGTCGAGCGAAGCGCGTAGTTTGCGCAACCGCTCCTTGTGCTTCACGCCGAAGCGCTGTTCCTCGTCGATGATGAGCAGGCCCAAGTCCTTGAACTGAACGTCCTGGCTCAGCAAGCGGTGCGTGCCGATGACGATGTCGACTTTGCCTTCTTTCAAATCCTTAAGGGTGGCCGTGATATCTTTCTTGGCGACGAAACGGTTGAGCGAGCGGATCTCAACCGGCCATTTGCCGAAGCGTTTTTTGAAATTTTCCAGATGCTGAAAGGTCAAAACCGTCGTGGGCGCGATCATCGCCACTTGCTTGTTATTGCGAACGGCGTGGAAGGCGGCGCGCATGGCGACCTCGGTTTTGCCGAAGCCGACGTCGCCGCAAACCAAGCGGTCCATGGGGATGGGCTTGCGCAGGTCATTGATCACGTCGTGGATGGCGCGCAGTTGATCGTCGGTCTCTTGATAAGGGAACGTCGCCTCGAAGCTGTTGAAGTCGGCGTCGGGCGCTCGGAATGGCGGGCGCCCCGAAGCCGCGCGCTTGGCGTAGATCTCCAGAAGTTCGGCCGCGACGTCGCGAAGATGCGAGCGCACCTTGGATTTGGTTTTCTCCCAACCGGGTCCGCCGAGCTTATCGACCGGCGTCCCGGTCGAGGGGCCCGAGAACTTCTGAATCTGGTGAACGCGGTACACCGGCAAGTACAAGCGGTCGTTGTCCTTGTACTTGATTTGAATGAACTCGGCGTCGATGCCTTGAATCGGCATGACCTTAAGGCCCTCGAAGACGCCGATGCCGTGGAGTTTGTGCACGATCAGATCGCCGGCTTTCAAATCGCCGAAATTCATCGCATGCGCGCGCTGCTCGAGCGTGCCGCTCGACTTGTATTCGGGGCGGGCGCGCTTGTTGCCGAACAGATCTTCTTCGCGCAAAAGGATCAACTGCTCGTCGGTGTAGCGCAGGCTCTCGCCCAGGGGGCGTTCCACGATATGCAGAAGGTCGCGTCCGGCGCGTTGGGCCTGGAGCCACTGATCCCAAGTTTCGCCTTCGGTCGTTTCCGCCCGCAGTTCCGATTTTTCGAGCAAGAGTCCCAAGCGTTTGGCCTGAGCTTGCGTGGTAACCGATATGAAGACCGCGTAACCCAAGTTTTTCCATTCGTGGATCTTTTTATTCAAAAA
>DAISHW010000002.1:30412-31020 GCA_036822295.1 Bdellovibrionales bacterium
AGAGTTCGGTGGCCTGCGCGGCCAGTTGTTTGGCGGTGGCGGCGATCTCTTTAAGATCCGAAGTCGAAACCGGAAGGATCGCCACGGTGCCGTCCGTCGAATCGTCGCCGATCCGCACTTTGGTGAGCGTGATGGTCTGCGATTCGCCGGGGAACTGAAGCGCGTCGAGCGACGAATAGACCTCGTTCATCTCGGGTCTGACGATTTGGGAGTCGCTCGATTCAAAATCCTTTTTGCTGCCGCTGAGCAGTTGATCGTAGGCCCGTTCAAGTTCAAACGGATCAAGCCGCCAGACGTTCAGGCCGGAATTGAAATGCTCGGTCGGCAGCGCGGGGGTCGGATAGAAATAGGAAAGCAGAAACTCGATGCCGTGGATGTACTGGCCTTGCACCATGTGATGGAGCAAGGCCTGGGCTTCCTCGCGATCGACATCGCGGCCTTCTAAATTCGCGCGAAAGCGGGTGGCGGCGCGCTGCCGGCTTTCGTCGGTGAATAGAACTTCGTGGGCCGGGATCACGCACAGGTGATCGGTGTCGCCGAGACCGCGTTGGTTTTCCGCGTCGAAGGAACGAAGCGAATCGATGATGTCGCCAAAGAGCTCGAGTCGC
>DAISHW010000002.1:31084-34557 GCA_036822295.1 Bdellovibrionales bacterium
GATGGTCATGAGCGGGGGAATACACGTCGACGATGCCCCCGCGGATCGAAAAGGTGCCGACGTCTTCAACCAACGGGACGTTGGCGTAACCCAGCGACTCGAGTTGCGCGGCGAAGTCGCCGGGCAGGGCGTCGGTTTTGCGGAAAACCCGCGTGCGCGTCGACAACGCCTGATAAGGCAGAGTCCGTTGAATCAGTGCTTCGACCGGTGCGATAAAAATATCGCCGTGCTTGGCGTTTTGCGCCTGCCAAAGCCAGCGCAGGCGACCCGCGGTGACCCGGCGATTGGGATGAAGATTCGAGTAAACGCCGACGTCAAAGCCCGGCAAGATGTACGGGTCGGCGGCGGGGTTCAGAAAGCGCAGCGAAGTTTTCAAACGTTCGGCCGCGGCTTGATCGGCGACGATCACGAGATGCGGCTTCTCATCGAGGGCGACTTTCGGCTGCGTCAGAAGCCCGGCCAAAAAAGTCGGCGAATCGGTGCCCACAATCTCGAGCGCGGGCTCGCGATTGCGAAAAAAACGATCCAGCGAGTTTTCAACTTTCCATGGTAGATGCTCGAACATAACCCGCCGCGCCACGCTTTGGTTCTTGGAAATGAAACGGCCTCATTTTATAACCAAATGAAGTGTCTGCATCCTAGCCGTGGAGACTGAATGTCGCAACTCTTGCCCGTGCTCGTCTTAGCTATTTTCGTCATCACTTTCGGATGCGTATTGCTATGGTTTTCGAGCCTCATCAGCATTCGCGGCAAAGACGATCCGGTAAAAGACGAAACCTACGAGTGCGGCCTGCCGAGCGAGAACACGGGCCCGACCAAAATTTCCGTCAAATTCTACCTGACCGCGATCTTGTTCATCCTGTTCGATATCGAAATCATCTTTATGTACCCGTGGGCGGTGACTTACGGCGATTTCATTTCGGGCGGGCACGGTCTTTACGTGTTCGGCGCCATGGCCTTTTTCTTGGCGGTATTCGTTTTCGGCCTCTTCTGGGAAGTCAAATCCAAAGCTCTAGAGTGGGAATAGACAAGCAACATGGGTGCAGACGTATTTGAGATCGGCGTAAATTTCGTAAAATTGATTTTGGTTTTCTTGATGATGGTGCAGGTCGTTCCCTTGCTCGTCTGGGTTGAACGTCGTGGATCCGCCTACATTCAGAACCGCTTGGGTCCGAACCGCGTGGGGCCGTTGGGCTTGATGCAGCTCTTGGCCGATGCGGTGAAGTTTTTAACTAAAGAAGAGTTCGTACCCGGCCGGGGCTATCCGTTCATTTATTACGCGGCTCCCGTAGTCGCGATGATTCCGGCGGCTTTGGCATTTGCTTCGCTGCCCTTGTCTGTTCCGGTGAACGTGGAAGCCTTCGAGATGCTGGGCCGCACTTGGGGGCCGTACATTTTCAAGTTCCAAGGTTATGAAATCGGCATTGGCATCGTTTTCGTGCTGGGCGTTTCGTCGCTCGCGGCCTATGCGCTCCTGCTGGCGGGGTACGGAAGCTCGAACAAATACGCTCTTTACGGCGCGCTTCGCGCGAGCGCTCAGACGATCAGCTACGAGTTGGCCATGGGCCTTTCGATCGTGGGCGTGATCTTGCTGTTCAATACGTTTAGCTTCGCCGAGATCGTGACGGCGCAAAGCGCGCCCCTGAATTTCATGTTCTTGGGCAATAAGGTCGAGATCGCGTGGCTGCCCAATTGGGGGATCTTCTATCAACCTTTGGGGGCGGTGATTTTGTTCGCGGCGATGTTCGCGGAGGCGAACCGCTTGCCTTTCGATTTGCCAGAGGCCGAGGGCGAATTGGTGGCCGGCTACCACACCGAGTACGCGGGCTTTAAATTCAACATGTTCTTCATCGGCGAATACGGCCACATGTTGGTCGCGTCCGGCTTGATGGTGATCTTCTTCTTCGGCGGCTACACGTTCTATCCGTTTTTCACTCCCGAGAGCGTGGCGGGATGGTTCGCCGGCATGTCGGCCACCAAAGCGAGTTTGCTCACCGCCCTTGTTTTGCACGCGGTGATGCTGGCTAAGATCGTTTTGTTTTTATGGATCTTCATTTGGGTGCGCTGGACGCTCCCGCGCTTCCGTTATGACCAGTTGATGGATTTGGGTTGGCGAACCATGTTGCCATGGGCTCTGGCCAACACGATTTTGACGGCGATCGTGATCTTGATCATGCGCCATCCGTGGGGTGCTTAAGATATGCTCGCTGAAGCCATCGCGTTTTACACGCTCGCCTTTTTTCTGGTGTTCTTCGCCTATCGCGTGATCACGGTGCCAAACCCGTTGCACTCGGCGCTTTACCTGGTGCTGATGATGATCGGATTGGCGGCCGCGTTCTTCAACTTGGGCGCGCAGTTTATCGCCGGCGTCCAGTTGATCGTTTATGCCGGCGCCGTGATGGTCTTGTTCGTCATGGTGCTGATGCTCTTCGACTTGCGCTCGGAATTGCGCGCGTTTTCACGCGGACTTGTTTCCGGCGCCCTCAAAGTGATGTCGGCGGCGCTCTTGGCCGGGATCGCGCTGGGCGCGGCCAACAGTTCGGTGGCGATTTTGCAGCCGCCGGCGGACGGCGCGGTGAGCGCCGATGTCACGAAGCAACTCGGCGTTTTGCTTTACACCAAATACCTTTTTGCCTTCGAGATTCTGGGCGTCCTGCTTTTGGTCGTCGCCGTGGGCGTCGTCGCCGTCTCGCGCATGAAGGGAGGCACGCATGGTCACCACTGAAGCGCTTCTTGATATCGGCTTGGTCCATTGGATCGCGTTGTCGGGAATCATTTTTTCCTTCGGCATGATCGCGGTTCTGATGCGCAAGAACGTCATCGTGATGATGATGGGTATCGAGCTCATGCTGAACGCGGTGAATCTGTCGTTCATCGCGTTCGCCAAAGAAAGCGGGACCCTGAACGGCCACGTGATGGTCTTCTTCGTGATGACGATCGCCGCGGCCGAAGCCGGCGTCGGTTTGGCGCTGGCGGTCGCGATTTACAAGAAATTCCACGAAGTGAACATTCGCTTCTTCGAGCATCTGAGGGGCTAGGGGCATGAATCACGCGCTATTAATTCTCACGCTTTTGATGGCCCCGCTGCTCGGCTTCGCGTTCAACGGCTTTCGTTGGCGCTCGCACAACGGGATCGTCGCGGGCTGGGTGGCCACGGCGATGGCCTTTGTTTCTTTTCTTTGTTCGTTGAATCTTTGGGGCAAGCTGCTGGTTTTGCCGCCCGAATCGCGCCGGCTTTCGACCCAGTTTTTCGAATGGATCGCCGTCGGTTCTTTGAAGATTCCGTTCGGCTTCGTGGTCGATCAAATCAGCATCGTGATGCTTTTGGTGATCACCGGCGTCGGCACGTTGATCCATTTATTCAGTATCGGCTACATGTCGCATGACGAGCGGCCGAGCAAATACTTCGCTTACTTGAACCTTTTCTTGTTCAACATGTTGATCTTGGTTCTGGGCGACAATTTGTTGATGAC
>DAISHW010000003.1:0-12038 GCA_036822295.1 Bdellovibrionales bacterium
TTTTGTTGACTTAAACTCACCCCAGGTTTGTGACGAACGAGCCCGGACAGCACACCGGCTGTTCGGGTGGATTCGGCTCAGTCGGTGGACTATCAAAGTCTTCTATGGATAAAAGCTCAAAGCCGTCAGGGAAATGCATATAGACGGAGATATCTGTAGCAGGACTGGAACCAACATTTGTTATATCGATTTCTAGAACAGCGGTTCTACCCATCAACTTTTCATGCTCGCGTTTAGCTAAAAGATATTTCTCATACCTCTCATAGAACAAGCGAAGGTCAGAGTTATATTTATCCCAATCGGAATCGGGTGGTTTCATGTTCTTCAACATGACACCGAATATTGCTTCCACTGAATTGGGAAGTTGAAGTCCAGTTCTAGTTAACAACGATCTCGCAAATGTCGATTAGTGAACCAAGGTGGAGAGTGAGGTGATTGCTTTTGCTCATAGATGGATTTGTCTCGGTCGAAATGGAATATTGAGTGCTGTTAACTTCAAGCAAGCTTTTATCTGATACAACGGCAAAACGAAACTCTCTCTCATCAGAGAACCTTTGCGGCTTCGTCATTATGATCTGATCCGGACAGGCATGTCGTGTTCCGGGTGGATCGGTGGGATCGTAATATCCCACAGCTTCCGAAAGCATCATCTCGTTCGGCCACTTGTTTCGTCGAGCGTGGTCCGTGACTCTAGCTTGCAGTCTATTCGTAAACTCACTTACGTTCGAGATTCTAACGCAGCCGTAAGCTCCGAACTTTTTATTCAAATGCGAGCTGTACTCCGTACTCGCGCAAAACAGAAAAGTTTGGTCACTGCCTTCAATTCGAGAGTGGAGCTGAGTGGCTGGTAGGATGAATGTTTCTCCGGTTGTCAGATTGTTAACCGTAAGCCCTGGGGCCGGTCGATATATGCAAGCATCTTCAGTTTCATCGCGGCGGGAGTCATCTTCGCAATTCAAGAAATAGGATAGGGAGTTGAGATAGACTTCACCATGCTCAAGGAACGCTTCTAAGTGCGCCTTCTGGCCGAAGTACTTGTACAAGGTTGTCATGCTTGATTCTATCTTGAGGAATATTATGACGGATAGTCAGATAAGTTGGTGGCCCGAGTTTAACTCCGCTAGAAACTGGCGGAGAGAGTGAGATTCGAACTCACGGTTGCCTTGCGACAACGGCAGCGTTCCAGGCTGCTGGATTAAACCACTCTCCCATCTCTCCGCAACCGGGACACCAAACTCAATTTTCAAATACCTTTTCGATCCTTTTTCATCCATTTTGATGGTTGGTGTTCACCTGGCGTACACCTGAATCCAGAAAACGGAAGAATATCAACACCCACAGCCGTTCCAAAACCGCGTTCCAGGCGTGCGCCTTAAACCACTCGGCCACCTCTCCGCAACTGGGAACGACTAATGAATTCAAAGGTTTAGCATCGCGCCGAAACGGAGTCTATCGAATTCTCTGCGCCCCGCATCTTGTGGATTTGCCTTAAGAAATATCCCTGTGCTCGAATGGTGAATCACCATCAACGGGGGACCGCACATGAAAGCCGCTCTCGCCTTGCTCGTCATTCTCGCAGCGACCGCGAACGCGCGCGCGCTCGAGTATTCGACCTACACTTGTGAATACATGAAAGTCGATTCCGCTCCGTGGGATTTCATTTTCGGCGCCTCGGCGACCTACAAAACGGAGCTGGGTTGGAACGAATCGAAGCTCATTTCAAAATCCGCGTGGGGCGACGAGACCGGCGAGCAGGTCTTCGGGCTTTGCAGCGAGGTCGCCAGCTACGCGCCCGAAAGCGTGTACCTGAACATTCATCTGATTGTGGGGCGCGCGCTCCAACTCGAACCCGACGGTGGATGCCTTTACACGGGCCGGGAAATCACCGCGAGCGTCGTCAAAGAACAACTCACCAGCGACTCGCAGTATCTGCACGTGCGCAAAACGCATCAGATCGGCGGACACCAAGTGGAGTTCCTACACATCTCGGCGGTCAGGCCCCATCCAGCCGACGACGCCGTCGCGCTTTGCCAGAAAATCTTCACGGAGCTCACGGGGCGGCCCGCTCCCCCGAAGTCGATCAAAGCGAACCCGGCTGTCGCCGTAAGAAGGATCCGGATCTAGCGACGCGTTGCCGCCGGCCGTCGGTCTAGTTTCCTCTCGGTTCATCAACCGCGACGGTGAAAAACCCGATAATTGATTGATGAAGACTCCAGCGGAAACATGCGTGTTGATTGTCGACGATGACGTGCACCTGCGGGATGCGATGGCCTTGGCCGTTCAACGCAAAGGATATCAAGTCATGGGAGCGATGTCGGGCAACGAGGCCACGGCGCTTCTGAAAAATCACAAAGTCGACATAGTGCTTTCGGACATACGCATGGCCAACGGCGACGGCATGGAACTCTTGAACTACATCCGCGCGTTCGTGCCGACTCCCCCCTCGGTCGTTTTGGTAACCGGATATTCGGACTTCACGGCCGAAGAAGCGCTGCGCGTGGGCGCGGCCGCGGTCATCGCCAAACCTTTTGAACGCATGAAACTCATCGGTGAACTGGACAGGATCATAGGCTATGAACGATTCGAAAAAAAATCCGCATAGTCTTCCCGCCGAGGTCTTTCGCCAGATTCTTGAGTCTCTTGACGACATGGTGCTCGTGAAGGGTCCGAAGTCGAAGATGCTGTGGGCGAACCGCGCCTTCCGTGAATTCTACGGCATGAGCGAGGAACAGCTTCACGGCATCATAGACGCGCCATTTTCAAATCCCGATCACACACAGCAATACGTCGAGCACGACAATTACGTTTACGAGTCGCGCAAGGCCTTGGATATCCCGCGCGAGCCCTGCACGCGCCACGACGGCGTCGTTCGCCAGATGCACACGGTGAAATCACCTATTTACGACGATGCCGGCAGAACGGTCATGACCGTGGGAATTTCACGCGACATCACCGATCGTATAGAGGGCGAAAAGCTCAAAGAAGAACAGCGCGCGCACCAAATGTACAGCGACCGCTTGCAGGCGCTCAGCGCCATGGCGGGCGGCATGGCTCACGAGATCAACACGCCGTTGAGCGTGATACTGACTCTGAGCGACCAACTGCGCGAGATAGTCGAAGAGCGCGGTTTCGATCGCGACGTCTTCATCAGTTCCACCAAGGTCATCGCGGACGCGACGATGAAGATCTCGCGCTTGATTTCGGACTTGCAAACGTTCTCGCGCGAATCGGCCCGCGAAAAATTCGATCTGGTCGATATCCGCGACGTCGTGAACATGACGCTGTCCCTTTGTCGCCAACGCATTCAGAGCAAAGGCATACGCTTTGACGTGACGATGCCGCAGAAAAATTTGATCGTGAATTGCAGCCGCACGCAGCTCAGTCAGGTTCTATTGAACCTGTGCATGAACGCTCAGGACGCGATCGCGCGAATTCCCTCGCCGTGGATCAGCGTCGAGGTGAAAGATTCAGAAAACAAAATTGAGATCTCAGTGACTGACTGCGGCTCCGGCGTTCCGCTCGAGTACCGCGAGAAAATATTTCGTCCGTTCTTCACCACGAAAGACGTCGGACAGGGGCCTGGCTTGGGCCTGTCCGTGTCGCGAAGCTTGATTCAGGGGCACGGCGGCACGCTCGAGTACGACGACAAAGCGGCCAACACGGTTTTCAGAGTGACCCTGCCGCGCGTCTCTTAAGAACCCGCGCCCAGATCCGCGATTTCGACTCCCGAATAGAAGTACTTCAAGATGCGCTGGGCGTTCCAGCCCTGGCGCGCGAACAGCTGCGCTCCCCATTGCGACATGCCGACGCCGTGACCGTAGCCGCGGCCGACGATGCGCTGCTTGCCGTTCGTGCCCACGGTCCCTAGTTCGTAATGAAAGCTGCGAATCGGCCCGAACGTGCTCATCATCTTGCGCGTCTGCTGGCGATCCAGGTTGATCACCGATCCGTCGGCCAACCGCACGCGCAAACGCCAGGTGCGATTGCTCGGGCCGCGCTCCAGATGTTCGAGTTTGCGCACCGGCGAGCGGGGAGTGATACCGACCACGCGCAAGCGCTCGGTGACGGTCGCCGGCGTGATGTTGGCGCGCGAGCCCCACGATCCGCCCGGAGAGTTGCGCACGCCCGCCGCGTCGTTTTTCTCGAGCAAGTAGCCGGGATTGCGGCTGCCCTCCAGGCATTCGATGTACGTGCAGGTGCGGCCGCCGGAGTTCGAGGAGAAGAAAGCCTTGATGACCTCGCCTTGATAGGTGATGACTTGCGAACCCGTCGCGCTCACGGCGCTGGTCGTGGCCGGGAGTTCGACGCTTCGCCATACGCGCGACTCGCGTAAGTAAAACTCGACGCCTTGGTAGCTCTGATACCAAGTCGTCGGATCCATGTCGTAATCCATGCCGTCGCTTCGGGCCTGCGCGACCTCGTACATACCGTAGGTGCGCGCCGCGATGGCTTGCGCCTTCAGGGTTTCCGAATGCCACGACGCGATCACTTCACTCGGCACGACCGACCGCAGGTAACTGTTCACCGTCACGACGTTGATCATCGACCAAAGTTGCTCGGGCGGAGTGCCGTCGCGTCGCGAGTGGGTCGAGGGGCGGATCACGAAGCCGCCCCGCAGTTTCACGCGCACCTCGGTCGACTTGCCGTCGCGCGTGCGACCTTTATCCCACGTCACCAAAACGGGATCGTTGCCGCTCGGCAGGATCCACAGCATTTCCAAATTGAAAACGCCGCCGTTCACGCCGACGGTACCGGCCGCGAAGTCGAGTTCGATCTGAGTCGCCGTCGCCAAAAGCTGGCCGTCGTCGAGCGCGTATATATTGATGGGCGCCGGCGCGGCCATCGACAGATGATAAAGATCCTGCGTTTCCGGATAAGGGTCGCCGAGCGGCACGGAAAGCAGCGGGAACATACGGATCCACAGACTGCGGAAACTGCGGTCTGGCGCCTCCATCGGCGCGACGTTTTTTTCCGAATGGTCTTGCAGCATGCGCAGCAGGGTTCCCGGCGCCGGCGGCGGCACGTCCTTGCCCTTTTGCAGCCGTGGGTAAACGGGAGTCGAGTGCGCGATCACGGTGAATAAACTCACCACCAGTAGAGCGATGTATTGTTTCATAAACTCAATTTTTTAGGATCATGTCAGTAAATGCAAAAAAACTGCGCAGACCTACCGAGGAAGGTCCGGCCGCGGAGCGTTTGTATTTCGAGGGGTCGCGGGGTAGGGAATGGGCGTGCGAACCGACGAAGATCTATCCCGATATCAGATCCCGCAGATCCACACGGTGGTCCGGGAGACCTGGCTTTCCCGCCGGCCCAGCGTGCTTTCGCGGATCGCGGCGGCGCTCGCGCTTCTGGTCCTTATGCTGTGCTGTTCCCTCTATTGGAGCAATTGGCGCGGTGCCGGCGACTGGATGCCCGCCACCCAAGCGCTGGTCTTCCAGTCCGGCGAGGTGTGGAGACTGTGGACGACTTTGTTCGCTCACAGCGATCTGGGGCACCTCTTAGGGAATTCGTTTATGTTCTTCATCCTGGGGTATTTCTTGTTCGGATACTTCGGTTTCACGGTCTTCCCCCTATGGGCATTTCTTATGGGAGGAGTAACGAACGCCTTGGCCTTACAGACTTACGCCCCGGTCGTGAAACTCATCGGCGCCTCGGGCGTGGTGTCGTGGATGGGGGGCGTTTGGCTCACCCTTTACTTTCTGCTCAACACCAAAAAGACGGCGCCGCAAAGGGCGCTGCGCGCCTTCGGCGTGGCGCTGATGCTTTTCGCGCCGGTCGAAGCCTTCGATCCCAACATCAGCTACCGCACGCACGCGATCGGCTTCGTTTTGGGTGTCCTGTGGGGGTGGGCGTATTTCAAGATTCGCCGCGCCGAATTTCGCGCGGCCGAAGTTCGCCAGACGTTGATTGAATAGCTAGTCGAATCGCCAGTCGACAAGCGCGCGCGCGACCCATTCGTCTTTTTGAACTTCGCTCTGAGTCTCCATCACGCGTTCGGCGCGCAACCGCACTTCGGGCACGACCGCGAAATCCAAGAAGTAAACCTTCGAGAGTTCCGTGGGCAGTTGCATGCGCGCGACCGCGCTTTCAACTTCGGCGCGGCTTTCGCTGTAGCGTTGGCCGAGCGTCAGCTTCCACCATTTGAGTTGCGCCACCGCGATCCACGCGCATGCTGATCGGGGCCAAGTTTTTGCAGTTCACGCATCTGCCAGTATTCGCCCAGCAATGAGGGGCGGACGCTCCACGTCTCAGGTCCATCGAGCTCAAAGCCCGCGCCGTACGCCCTTACCGGATCGTAAAACGCCAGGTCATGCTCGAAGTAACTGGCGAACAGACGATGATACTCGCCGTCGCTCTTAAGGCTCGCGACCGTGGGCGCCTTATCGGGGCTCGCGCTGCGCGCGTCGGCCTCGCGCACCAGGCGTCCCGAATAGGTTCCACCCTCCAGGTAAAGCCAGCGTTGATTGCCTGGCGTGAGCTGCGCGGTCGCGCCCAGATCGATGGCTTGGTCGTCGGTGGTAAGGAGTTTCGCCATAAACGGCGGATTGGACGAAAACCAGCTGTCGCGCTCGTTGACGAGTCCCACGGGCAGGGGCTGCTGACCCACGCGCAGGCGCAGATGATCTTCATAAGGTTTGTAATCGATGAACGCTTGTTTCACGAAGAACGTGGACTGATCGTTCAGCCGCTCGACGGCCAGTTCGACTTCGGTGGCGACCTGTTCGGTGAAACGGTAACCGGCGCCCAGGCTCACTCCGTGAACGTTTTGTTCCGAGCGCGTCTCGGGCCGATCGCGCAGGTCATTGCGCGCGCGCAGTTCCAGATGAATCTCGGGCTCGATCTTTCTCAATACGGGCCGCGGTTTTGCTTCGGGCGGGGGCACTTCGGCGCGAAGGGTGTCGTCCGGGGATTCCGCGAACGCGGGCGCGCCCACGAGCAGCGCGAGCCACAAAATTCTAATGAACATACGGCGCCTCACGATACGCGTCGGTCAACTCGGCGCCTTCAAGCTCAACGCCCCACAGGGCGCCACGGCCTTGGCTTTGAAAAAACCAGTTTTCGCGCGCGGAATCGAAGTCCGCGTTCGCCGCCGACACGAAGGGACGCGGGGATTCGGTGTCGCCGCTTTCGCTGATGTTGTAGCGCCACACCAGAACACGCGCGCCCTCGGTCACCCCGTCGTGGACTTCGACGCGGAATTTGACCGCGCCGTCGACGTGAATAAACCCGGGCGGCAGCGCGAACGCTTTGGCGAGCAGTCCCGGGGTCGAGAGCTCGAGCGCCGCATTCTGGCCGTGGCGCTTGAGCCGCAGCTGCACGCCATCGCGCCATTCGTAACCGTTGAAATGCGAATGAAGTAGGATCGTGCCTTCTTCGCTCAGAAAGCGCGCCGAAATCACGTAATGCTCAAAGGACGAAATACCTTTCAGCGGCCGTTCAAAAATCCATTGCGCGCGGCCCGGCTCGCGGCGCTGGTCCGCGCGCGCGCGTTCCTCGGAGCGCGGCTGCGGGGCCTTGTCGATCGGCTTATCCAAACCGCACGCGGAAAGCACCAGAAAGAGCGAGCAGGCCAACGCGCGCATCAGTTCCCTACAATCGCGCGCTGGCGCTGGAAGAGTTGATCGGGCGTAACACCCTCGTTGTTCGTCTGGTAGATATCGCCGAATTCTTTCAGGCGATTGTAGAAGTACGGATCGTTCAGGCGGGCCGCGACGTGCAGCGCGGATTCGCCGGCGGCGTTCCTATTGTTCACACGAGCGGTGAGCGTGCTCCAAGTCGCGAACGGCGTGCGGGATTCCAGCAGCAGATGAAACGCCGCGCGCGCGTCTTCGTCCGCCGTGGCGGCCAGCGGGTTCAGGTTCTTCAAAAGAGTCTGCAGCTGGTTTTCGTTTTGCGAATTCAACAGATCATAGTCGAGCCATCGGCAACCGGCGAGCGCGCGAACACTTTTCCATTGCCGGTTTTCCACCGCCAGGTGCAGCGCGGTCTGATTGAAGATCTGCGAGACGCCGTCGCCGTGGTCGTCCACTTCGCTCGTCTGCTCGTTCACCATCAACGCCCACGGGACGTACCAGTCCGGAAGAAAGCTTTGGAACCAACGGGCCGCGTACTTGAGCGGCACGGTCGGGTACGACATCCACGAATCCGATGATTCCCAAGAGGTAGGATCGCAAAACTCCTGCGAAGCCCAGAGCAAAACGTCCTCGCGGCCATCGCGAGCGGCAGTGTGGATGAATGTCTGCCCGTGCTTGTCCTCTTGAAACGCGAAATCCCAGTGTAGCGCGTACTGCCGCCGATTCTGCGCCTTCAAGGCCTCGACCGTTTGCCGGTCGGCCGCAACGAACAAAGCGTTCTGACCCTCGTTGTTTAAAAGATCGATTTCATCGAGGTCGAAGTGAACGCCTTGCGTGTTGTATTCGATGTCGCCAATGAGATTGATGTACTTCACCGCGCCCACGCGCGAGGCGATGAAAAGATAAGATTCACCTTTCGCGTTTTGGTGTTTGATCGAGAATACGGTCAGGCGGGAAATCAGAAATTCGGCGACGTCAAAGCTGCCGAGTTTCAGGGCGAGCCCCAAAGGACGATCGCCGTCTCCGTTGGTCGTCTCGAGTAGCCCCGGAGTCGCTTCGCTCAGACGTTTCGTCTCTTCGACGTCGTTGTTCAGCACGGCCACGAAAATCTCGGTTGGGGCCAGGCGCCGTCGCTCTTCGGGCGTGAATTCGTTGATCCGTTTGGCGGCGCGCGGTTTCGCGCCGAAATCTTCTTTGTCAGAGGCGCAAGCCACGAGCATGGAGAGCGCCAAAATCATAATTAATCGCATGCTCCATCCGGTAGTCGCTTGGTTGGCGGTTTGTCCATTTCCGCGTCAAGTCGAAATCCAGTTGAGAACGCCCTCTGGCATATTTACAGGCACCGTTTACAAGGTCCGCACGTTTTGATTAGTTGCGCGCTCATGCTTCGCAAATTCCTCGCTTTTATTCTTATCTTCAGCGGTTCGTTCGCGCAGGCCCACGGCCATGGGGCGAACGACGCGCACGCCGCGACCGACGCGTTGGTCACCATGCTCGATTCGGTGATCAATCTCTCGAAGGTCGCGGAGGTGCGTCAGGACGGTACGCGCGTTTGGATGAAGGTGGCGGGCGAGCACCGCGAGATGAACGGTCCGTTTTGGACGGCGGTGCAGGCCTGGATTCGCCTTTACTATCATGCGCTTCACGCTGACGGCCTGATCGAAGTGTCCGAAGAGCATTGGATGGCCGAGGCCCGTAACGAGATCGCCCGGTCATTCATCGGCACCAAGGTTATCGAGCCTTTGATGGAGGGCATCGAGCACATCTCGGTCGGCGCGGCCGATGTGGGTGGTGAACTCGGAAAGCCCGCGCTCAACGCGAAGGTCGTCGCCGAAGTGGGCGAGTGGATCGGCAGCAAGATGGTCGGCGGCGGCGGTATCCATGTTTTCTGCAATGCCATCGACGCGGCGATTTTATTCTGGACGCGTCCGCTGCAGATCGGCTCGCGCATGTTCCTATGGGCCAACTCCATGGATAGCTCCGGGATATGCAATCTCGCGAAGGTGGCGTTCGTGGCGACGAGCATGGCTCGGGCGCAGAAGTACGCGAATTTCGAGGTCGTCGAGAACGTCGAGATCGATGACGAGGAGCTGCGCGAACTCGATCTTGAAGGTCAGAACATCTGGCGTGCGCCTTGGAGCAAAGTGACGGACGGAAAGCGCGCCGTATTCGTGAACAAACTCTTAAAGAAGAAAAAGAAGCGGCTCCGCCTGCGCGAGGCCCGCGGCAGCTTGATGAAGCGCTATTTTTTCCTGAAAGCCCGTAAGCGCGGCCATCGGAATTACCTGGGCGGCAAGACCACGATGGACGATATTCTCTCGCGGACCAACCTCCTCACGGTGATGGCGGTTCAGGAGAACGTCGCGAACCGCGCGTTGATCGGCGTGGGCGACGAGGAAGCGAGTAAAAATCCTGACTTGGCCTTGAGGGCGACGCCGATCAGCGACGAGGTCCGCGAAGGCATGGCGGCGGAATTCAGCGCGGACAATGAAGCCTTCGTCGCGCACCTGCTTCGCGAAGTCGAAGCGATTTTCAATCCGGAGGTCTCCAGCCGCCAACGCTCCTTTCAGGTCAAAATGCTCGAGAACCTGCTGGCCGGATTTGTTTACAAATCGTACGGCGCGGTGGTGAACGAACGCGGCGAAGTTTTCGGCAATTCCTTCTGGGGCATCTGGCAGCAGGTCAGATTGCGGCTGCGCGCCAAGAAATACGGCACCCATATTTACGCCTACGCCGACTTCTTGCGCATCGCCGCTTTGCAAACCGATCCCGTCGCGCTCGCGCGGAAAAAATACGAGGCGATGGAGGCGCTGCTCGAGATTTTCCGCCACTTGCGGCGCGTGCGCCCCGTTCTGGATGAGTGGCATCTCGACATTCATCCGTTCGTATCGGAAGAGTCACGGCTGAAAATCAAAGCGACGCACGCGATGCTCGAGAAAAGCTATCTGGAGCTGCGCGCCCATCGTCCGTGGAAGCGTAAGCGCGCCGCCTACAGCTGGAAACCCTGGGGCCGCCACGCCATGTGCCGCGAACTGGCCGAGGTCGGCCAATGAGATTCTTGATCGTCGCGCTGTTTGCGTTCAGTCCCGGGGCTCTCGCCCACGTATGCGTCGCCGCTTTGATGATGACCGAACCGTTGCTCGACTTCGATCAATTCGGCGGCGAGGTCGGCACGGCCCTACGCGAACAATACCGCGCGCGTCCCGAGCATCCGATGTGGCCCGACTGGATGCGCGCCATGGAGAAATCCGCGGGCCTCCGCGAAGCGACCGCTCGGATCACTGGCCCTGAGCAGAAATACTTCAACCGCATCGGCGCCGGCGTCGTCGCGGCCCTGGGCAAAATGCAACTCGAATACGTCAAAGAGAATCATCTCGACGAATTGAACGTCCCCCGCCACCGCGAGATCCTGCGCATGATCGCCGAGTTCGACTCCACCAAGCCGAAGTGGTCTCTCTACCGCATCAAGCGCGCCATCGAGGGCAGCTACGACCTTGCCGAATACAGCGACTGCCTCCCCCGCAAGGTCGGCGCGCTCGAGAAGCTTGGCCGTACCCTGGGGATCGTGAAGCCGCCGCCGTTGCCGAGCATGACTCGGTGATCTGGCTCAAATGAGGAGGAGTCCCCGCGACTCACGACCGGTCGGCGCGGCGGGCACGGAAGAAGTCCGACAGGATGGCGCCGCACTCCTCGGCCAGCACGCCGCCCAAAACAATCGGACGGTGGTTCAGCCGAGGATCGTTGAGCACCGTATATAAAGACTCGACGGCGCCGGCCTTGGGGTCACGGGCACCAAAAACGACGCGGTCCACGCGCGATTGAACGAGAGCGCCGGCGCACATCACGCAGGGTTCTAGGGTCACGTACAGGGTGCAGCCGGAAAGCCGCCAGCGGCCGAGCTCCCGCGTGGCTCCCGCCAGGGCGTCCATTTCGGCGTGAGCCAGGGCCGACGGGCGGGACTCACGCAGGTTGTAAGCCTCGGCAATCACGCGGTTTTCAAAGACCACCACGGCGCCCACGGGCACCTCGCCCAACTCGGCGGCGCGGCCCGCGAGCGTCAGGGCCTGACGCATAAATCCAACATCATTTTCGGTGATCAATTTTTAAGCTCCTCAAACGGCCAAGCCTTTGTTACACCTGGAGAACTTTGGAAGGAAGGTGATTTTTTTGGCATTAGTCCGCATTCGCGACAATGAAGCTTTCGAACAGGCGTTTCGCCGTTTCAAGAAGGCTTGCGAGAAGTCCGGCATCTTGTCGGAGGTGAAAAAACGCGAACACTACGAGAAGCCCAGCGTACGTCTGAAAAAGAAAAGCATGGCCGCTCGTAAGCGTCTGCTCAAGAAGCAGCGCAAAGGTCCGTACTAGCATTCATTCGCTATTTAACGGGGACTTCCGCGCAATCGGAAGTCCCTTTTTTATCTGAAGGACAAGCAAATGGGTTTACGCGAACAAATTCTCGAC
>DAISHW010000003.1:12048-34016 GCA_036822295.1 Bdellovibrionales bacterium
AAAAACCGCCATGAAGGCCAAAGAGGCCGACAAACTCAGCGCGATCCGCATGCTGCAAGCCGCGGTCAAGAACCGCGAGATCGAGCTGCGTCCGAACGCCATCACCGAGCAAGACGTCATGGGCGTGGTGAAGAAGCTCGCCAAACAACGTAAAGATTCGATCACCGAATTCGAAAAAGCCGGCCGCAACGATTTAGTCGAAAAAGAAAAATACGAGCTCGGCGTTCTCGAGGCGTATCTGGGCGCAAATGAGCGCGGACCAGATCGCCCAAATCGTGGACGAAGTGATCAAAGCGCAGGGCGCGACCTCGCAGAAACAAATGGGCGCGGTCATCAAGGAAGTCATGGCTAAGACGGGCGGCATGGCCGACGGCAAAGCCATCAGCGATCTCGTGCGCGGCAAATTACAGTAAATAGTTGAAGGCGCCTATCGGCGCCGGCGACACCAGGGGGAGTCCGGTTGAAGTTTCCGCAGGAATTCATTGAGCGCGTGCGTGAGTCGACGAACATCGTCGATATCATCGGCCAGTACGTGCAGCTGCGAAGAACCGGCACCAACTATCAGGGCCTATGCCCCTTCCATAACGAAAAATCGCCGAGCTTCTCGGTCTCGGAAGACAAGCAGGTCTATCATTGCTTCGGCTGCAAGGCCTCGGGCGGCGTTTTTCAGTTCGTGCAGAACTATCAGGGTCTGACGTTCCCCGAAACGATCGAGTACCTGGCGCGCCGGGCGAACCTGCCGATTCCCGAAACGCAGGGCACGCGCGAGCAGCGCGATGTGCGCCACACCCTCTACAAAGTGAACGCGCTGGCGGCGCAGTTTTATCATGAGAACTTAAAGCAGCTGCCGGACTCGCACGAGGTGAAGAACTACCTGGCCGCGCGCGGGCTGAATGAAGACTTGGTGAATTCGTACAAGCTCGGTTACGCGCCCGACGCATGGTCGGATCTCGCGCAATATTTCGCGGGTAAGCGCGTGCCGATCGCGGCCGCGGAACAGCTGGGACTCTTGAAAAAACGCGATAAGGGTAACGGTCATTACGACCTGTTCCGTCACCGCGTGATGTTCCCGATCTTTTCGCCGACCGGGCAGTGCATCGGCTTCGGCGGACGCGTTCTGAGCAAAGAGCAAAATCCGAAATACCTGAACTCGATCGATTCGCCCGTCTTTCATAAGGGCAAAGTTTTTTACGGGCTCGATCATTCGGCCAAGTACATTCGCGCGGCCGATGAAGCGATCGTCGTCGAGGGTTACATGGATTGGCTGGCGCTGGCGAAAGTCAGCGTGAACAACACGGTCGCGACACTCGGCACCGCGCTGACCACGGAACACGCCAAGCTCATCAAGCGCTACACGCAAAAGATTTTGGTTCTGTTCGATGGCGACGATGCCGGCAGAAACGCGGCTGCGCGCTCGCTGCCGATCCTGTTGGCCGAAGGACTGCACGCGCGGGGGCTCTTTTTGCCCGACAAACTCGATCCTGATGAATTTATCAAAGCCAAGGGTGTGGCGGAGCTGCGTTCCCTGATCGCGGCGGCGCCGGATCTTTTTGAATTGGTGAGCACCGAAGCGTGGCTGCAAGCGAAGGGCAGCCCCTCGGGCAAAATTCAACTGCTCGACGACTTCGCGCCGATCCTTGCCGCTGTCGCGGACCCAAGGGTTCGCGCGCTCTACATGCAAAGCTTTGCGAACATGGTCGATGTCGACCTTAAGCTTGTTGAACAAAGCGTCAAGAAGGGTGCCGCAGTGGTACCGCCTGCTCCCGTAGCGAAAGCGACGCCGGCCCAGCGGCCGTCTGCCGCGCCAGTCGGGGCTCCAGTGCCGGCCCAGTTCGATTTAAACAAGGCCTCGCGCGCGGAAATCGAACTTTTAAACGTTATTCTCTCTCAAGAGGTCTACTTAAAAGAGGCCATCGCCAGTGGCGTGGGGCAGAACTTCAGTCATCCGGGGGCTCGCGCGGTGTTCGCAAGGATCAATGAAGTGTATGGACAAATGCCAAGTAAATTTGATACGTTATCGGCCTTGCTGGCAGACGAAGTTAAGCCCGTGGAAATGATTACACGTCATCTCTCGGAACCTTATGCGGAACTCGCTAAAGATGCCGCCACCAAACTGCTGCACGATTGCATTAAACGCGTGAAGGAAGATTATTTGCGCTCGAAATCGAAGGAGTTGGTTTCTGGCTTAAGGGGTGCAGGTTCCGCGAATCAGGCTGAACAACTGGAACAAATCATGAATATCCAAAGGAACCGCAGGTCACTCAACCGCGATTCTTAAACTCTCGTAACGACGAGGAGCATGTTCGACATGGCCAAAACCACGACCGATAAAGATTCTGAATCACCCAATCAGGGCCTCACTCTTTCGCAGCAAGAGGACATGATTAAGGAGGAAATTCAGAGATTTATCAAGTTGGCGAAAGAGCGTCCGGCGCTCACCATCGAAGAGATCAATGAATTGCTTCCGGCCGATATCATCGCGCCGTCCGTGCTCGACACCTTCATGCAGGCGCTCGAGGTCAACGGTGTAGAAATTACTGATACGTCGGAAAATAAGAAAGAAGGCGACGAAGAGGACGGCTTCCGTCTCGGCGATCCCGACAAGGAAACCGATGAAGAGGAAGAAGAAGAGAAGGAATCGGAAGGCGACACCAAGTCGAACGATCCCGTCCGCCTGTACTTGCGCAAAATGGGAAGCGTGGCGCTCCTGACCCGTGAAGGGGAAGTCGAGATCGCCCGCCGTATCGAGGCCGGTGAACGCGAAATCGTGCGCGCCATCACCATGTCGCCGATCGGCACCAACGAAATCATCATGCTCGGTAAGCGCCTGGACGAAGGCCGCATCAAAGTCAAAGCGATCTTCCGCGGGCTTGAAGACGAAGAGACTCAATACGACGAGCAAGAATATATTCAAAAGATTCACGAGCTCATCGGTCACGTGAAGAAGTACCAGAAAAAAGCGGGCAAGCCGTTCGAAACGCTGAAGAACTCGCCGTACAATTCGCCCGACTATAAAACGGCCGCGACCGAGCTCGAGCAGATGAACGCGGACTTGATGCGGAATTTCGAAAGCATCAACTTCAACCGTAAAACGATCAACCGCATCGTCATCAAGTTCAAAAACTTGGTGGCTCGCTCGGCGGAACTGCGCAAGCGCGTGAAAACCGCGGTGGAGCGCACGTTCTCGAAAGATCTGGCCGGCATCGCCGCCCGTTTCAAGGCCATGGAGACCAGCGACCAAGAAGTCGCCAAGATGACCAAAGAGACCTTGGGTCTGCGCTTCGATCAATACCGCACGTACTTCTTGCTCGCCAGCGACGCGCAAGAGCGCCTGGATCGCTTGAACAGCGAAACCTTGATGACCTTCGAATGGACCCGCGACACCTACACCGCCATTTGGAAAGGCGAGCGCGAGGCCGATAAAGCCAAGTCGGAACTCGTGACCGCGAACCTGCGTTTGGTGGTTTCGATCGCCAAGAAGTACACGAACCGCGGCTTGCAGTTCCTGGATCTGATTCAAGAGGGCAACATCGGCCTGATGAAGGCCGTCGATAAGTTCGAGTATCGCCGCGGTTACAAGTTCTCGACTTATGCGACATGGTGGATCCGTCAGGCGATCACGCGCGCGATCGCGGATCAGGCCCGTACGATTCGTATCCCGGTGCACATGATCGAGACGATCAACAAGCTCGTTCGCACCTCGCGCTACCTGGTTCAGGAGCTGGGCCGCGAGCCCACGCCGGAAGAGATCGCCGTCAAGATGGATATGCCCGTCGATAAAGTCCGTAAGGTTTTGAAAATCGCCAAGGAGCCGATCTCGCTCGAAACGCCGGTGGGCGAAGAGGAAGATTCGCACTTGGGGGATTTCATCGAGGACAAAAAGGTCATCAACCCGGCCGAGGCCATCGTGAACCTGAATCTGGCGGAGCAAACACGCCGCGTTTTGGCCACGTTGACGGCGCGCGAAGAGAAAGTGTTGCGCATGCGTTTCGGCATCGGCGAGGAAAGCGACCACACTTTGGAAGAAGTGGGGCAGGATTTCAACGTGACCCGGGAACGTATTCGTCAGATCGAGGCCAAGGCGCTTCGTAAGCTGCGTCACCCGAGCCGCAGCAACAAGCTCAAGGCGTTCATCGAATAATTCAATAATTATTGAGCTTCGTTAACGCAAATTAATAGTCGTGCAGGGAGTGACTTCGGTTGCTCCCTTCTTATTTGACGTGTAGCTTTGCCTGAATGAGGTCCGTCTTGATCCTGATCGGAATTCTCTTAACGAGTTCCGTATGGGCGCAGCAAAATCTTCCCGCCAAATCCATGAACGAGGCTCTGCTCGAAGTCGCGAGCGGAGCTGAGTACCAAGCCACGGAAAGCGATATCCGGGCGATCGAGCTGTTGTTTCAATCTCGCGATTTGATTTTGCAACCCACGCTGGAAATCATCGGCCGGCGCCTGCATGAGCAGCGGGAATTGTTGTTCCGCTCATCGAGCTTCAAGCCGCGCACCGATTCTCTAGATGTCACTCTGATGAAGCCGTTTTCGACCGGCACGACTTTGATGGTGGGTCCGACCTGGGAAAACGCCATCACGCCGAGCCAGGCGTCGGGTGAAACGACGACGGTTGATTGGCAGATCGGCATGAGCCAGAGTTTATGGCGCGACGGATTCGGTCGCTCGACCTCGCTGCGCCACGCGCGCGAGGAATATGAACGCCAACGTGACTTAGCCGAAGCCTTGGCCAAGCGCGGGCAGATGCTCTTGGATTTCGAAACTATATATTGGGATTGGGCGCTGGTGACGCGCTCGCTCGAGCTTGAAGCCAAGAACGTCAAGCGCGGGCAAGAGATCTTGCGTTGGGTGCGCGATCGTTTCAACCGCCAGGCGGCCGAGAGCACGGATCTTCTGCAGGCCCAGGCGTTGTTGACCCAGCGTGAGCTGCGCGTGGCGACCCTGCGCCAGAACCTCACGCAAGTGGGAATATTGATCGAGCGCTTCGTGCCGAATCGCCAATGGCAGCCGAATCCGGATGATCTGGCTGTCGCCCGTCCGGTCGATGCGCTGGTCGCCCGGTGGAAGGGCGAGGGACTGGCCCAAACCGCGCAGCTCGAATATATTCGCGCGAGCAACGAGGCTTCGGCCTCGGCCGAGCGCGCGAAAGAAGAGCGCGAGAGCATTCGTCCCGAACTGAATCTGGAACTCGCGTACGGTAAAAACGCCGTTGAATCGAACGATGACAATGCGCGCGCGATCCGTCGCTCGTATGAAGAGAATCACGAGTACTCGAGCGTCGGCGTGGTTTTCCGCACGGGCCTGGATATGGGTTTGGAGCGCAAACGTGTCGATGCCGCCCGCGCGCGGCAAAAAGCCTCTGAGCAACGCCGGGACGCCCGTTTGGCAGAGAACAAGATCGCCTGGGATCAGTTGCAACGCGAACTCGCGGATTTGAAAACGCAAACGGAACGTGCCCACGATCTGGTCGGATTGCAGACCAGGAAAGCCAATGCCGAACGCGAGCGTTACCGCAAGGGCCGCTCGACCGCGTTTCAAGCCATCACGTTCGAGCAAGAAGCGTCCGAAGCCGAGCTCACCCTTTGGCAACTGCACGCCATGACCAGAAAGACGGAGGCGCGAGCGCGTTTGTTCGCGCGATGATATGAATCTGATCTCGATATCCCTCCGTCGCACGGTTTTCGCTTGGATCCTGATGGCCGCCCTGATCGTCTTCGGCAGCGCCGCCTTGAGCCGCCTGGGCGTCAGTCAATTGCCCGACGTCGACTTCCCGGTGGTCAGCGTGTCCGTGACGTACGAGGGGGCGGCGCCCGAAATCGTCGAGGCCGAGCTCATTGACGAAATCGAAGCGTCGCTGTTGAGCATCGAGGGCATTCAAGAAATGCGCTCGAGCGTGAGCCAGGGCGCGGGTTCCGTGCGTCTGACGTTCGACATCGATCGCAACGTCGATGTTGTCTTGCAAGAGGTGCAGACGGCATTGAGCCAGATCCGCTTTCCGTTGGGCGTGGACCCGCCCGTCGTTCGCAAGCAGAACCCTGAAGAAGACCCGATCATGTTCGTCGCTCTCACGGGCAAGGACAAAACCTTGCGTGAGATGATCATCTACGCCGATCAAACTCTGCTCGATCAGTTCCGTTTCTTGCCGAAGATCGGCGAGGTGTCGGTCGCGGGCTTCAGTGAGCGCAACCTGCGCGTTTGGCCGGATTTGAAGAAGCTCGAAGCCGCGGACCTGACGGTCACGGATATTCTGGACGCGATCCAGACCCAGCACATCGAAGCGGCGGCCGGTCAGTATGTCGAGGGCGCACGCGAGCTGCGCGTGCGCTGGCTTGGCGAGGCTTATGACGTCGAGTCGTTCAAGAAGCTGCGGATTTTGCGCCGTGGCGGTTCGACCATCCAAGACGCCGTGTACACGATCGGGGACGTCGCGGCGGACGAAGACGGATTGAGCGATATTCGCCGGCTGGCGCGGATCAACGGCGATCCGGCGCTGTCGATCTCGATCAAAAAGCAGCGGGGCGCGAACGAGGTCGACCTTTCCGACGCCGTTTTGGCTAAAGTCGAGGAAGTGAAGAAGTCCCTGCCCGAAGGCTATGACCTCGGCGTGCGCGTCAACTTCACCAAGTCCACGCGGGCGGTCGTCGACACCACGATGGAAAAACTCGTGGTCGCGGCCCTGGTCACGATCGTGATTTGCTTTTTGTTCCTGGGCAGCTGGCAAGCCGCGCTGAACATCCTGTTCAGCATTCCGACTTCGATCGTCGGTTCGTTCCTGGTCATTTATTTCTGCGGATTCACGCTGAACCTATTCACGCTGCTGGCGTTGACGCTGGCGATCTCGATCGTGGTGGACGACGCGATCATGCTGCTCGAAAACATCGTTCGCCATTACCGGATGGACAAAGGGCCCTATCAAGCGGCCTATGACGGCGCGATGGAGATTTTACCCGCCGCCACCGCGGCGACTCTGGCGGTCGTGGCGGTGTTCGCTCCCGTCATCTTCATGACCGGCGTGACCGGGAAATTCTTCTTCCAGTTCGGCGTGACGATGTCGGCCGCGGTCTTGCTATCCCTTCTAGAGGCCGTGACCATCACGCCGATGCGCGCGGCCGCTTTCATGAGCGCCTCGCCCAAAGTTTCGAAGTTCGAACAATGGCTCGATCACCGTTTCGAATCCCTGGCGCATTTTTATCGGCGCATTTTGCTCACGACTTTGAACCACTCGAAAATCGTCGTGGCGGGCCCCTTTGTTCTCTTCGCGGTTTCGATGCTGCTGGGGCGGGGGGTGCGTCCGGAGTTCTTGCCGCCCCAAGACCAGAACTTGATTTTGCTTTCGGGTCAGTTGCCTCCGGGCACGTCGCTCATGTCGACCAGTAAAGTGGCGGAACAGATCGAGCAGTTGTTGAAGGACATTCCCGAGATCGATTCGTACCTGCTGTCCATCGGCGGCGGCGGGGGCAACTCGAACGTGAACCAAATCTTCATGCCGATCACGCTGCGCCCGCGCGAGAAACGCGCGATCACCCACATACAAGTGATGGACAAGATCCGCGCGGGCCTTAAGAACGTGAAGAATTTCCGCGCGAGCCTGCGCGACACTTCGTCGCGTGGATTGACCACGGGCCGCCAGTTCCCGATTTCGATGAACTTGATGGGGCCCGATCTGAACGTGCTCGACGAAAAGGCCGTCGAAATCATGAAGCGCCTGGCGGATGAAGGTTTGGCGCAGGATATGGACACCGACTTCCGCAAAGGGATTCCCGAACTCGAAGCGGAGCCGATCCGCGCGAAACTGGCGTCCCGGGGCGTGAGCGTCGAAGCGGTGGCCGTGACTTTGAACGCGGCGTTGGCTGGGATTCGCGTGAGTCGCTACACGGCGGGCGGGCGCCGCTATGATATCCGCGTCAAGGTTCCGGAAGCGCGAATTGAAGATCGCGCCAATATTCGCAAGATCGGAGTGCGTAACCAATTCGGCAACATCGTCGAAGTGGGCGATCTGATCAAAGTCGAGGAAAAGCGCTCGATCCAGTCGATCACGCGCATCAACCGTCAGCGTGCGGTCGGTATTTTCGGTCAGCTCACGGCCGGCCAGTCGCAAGCCAAAGTTCTGGAGCGGGCGCAAACGGTCGCGCGTGAAGTTCTGCCCGAGGGCTACACCGTATCGCTCGAAGGCGCGAGCGCCGGACTGACGGAAAGCTTCAAGAGTCTCACGGTCGCGCTGCTCATGGGCATTTTGGTGGCCTATATGGTGCTCGCGGTGCAGTTCAACTCGTTCATCCACCCGGTTTCTGTGCTGATGGCGTTGCCGTTCAGCGTGACCGGCGCGTTGCTGGCGCTTTGGGCGACGGGCACGTCGCTCAACCTGTTCAGCTTCATCGGCCTGATCGTGTTGATGGGCATCGCGAAGAAGAACTCCATTCTTCTGGTCGAATTCACCAATCAGGTGCGCGAGAGGGCGAAGAAGTCGGTTCATGAATCGTTGCTCGAGGCTTGCCCCGTGCGCCTGCGCCCGATCCTGATGACTTCGACGGCGACGGTCGCCGCGGCCTCGCCGCTGATCTTCGGCAACTCTTTAGGACAAGAAACCCGCACGCCGATGGGTCTGACGATCGTGGGCGGCACGGTTCTCTCGACGTTCCTGACGTTGTTCGTGGTGCCCGCGCTTTACAAAGTGCTGTCGAATTTCGAGGGCAAGCACGAGGAGCGCCATGAATTCATGACGGCTTCGGAAGCGGCCCTGGCGAAACGAATCAAGTCTTAAGCGGCGGGGCGGTTTTGGGCCGCGGGCGCTCCGGCCATGGCGAATTCGCGTTGCTTGACCGCGAAGCTCGTCGCCAAAACCAGGCATACGGCCAGTGGATCGAAGACGATCACGAAAAGCACGATCAAGTAAGTCGCGACGTTGTCGCTTTTCGCGTTGAAGAGTTCCGCCACGAAGATCACGGGCCCGATTTCCATTTGATAGGAAATCTTCTTCAGATTCTCTTTGCTGAGCTTCATCTGCACTTCGATGGCTTGCTTTTGCAACTGTTCGAAGCGCGGCTCGAGCTCTTTCTGGGTGTCCAGGCGGCGGGTGATGCGGCTTTCGGGGATTTCGTCGATTTGTTTTTGCAGGCGATCGATTTCGTTTTGGACTTTACGTCCTTCGGACTCCAGGAAGTCGATGGCGATGACCGTGTTTTTGAGTTCTTTGGCGGTGTTCTGATACGCGAAAGACAGGTATCCGAAGATGCCCATGCTCGTGATCATCATCAAAACGGCGACCGCGAAGCTCATGTAGAACTTCATGATAAGGTGCATGGCGGACCAATTGCGGTGCAGAAAAGAGGCCGAGATCATTTTGGCGATTTCCAGAGCGGCGGCCATCACCATCACGGCCATCGGCGCGCCGGAGAAGAGCTTCATCAATCCCGAGATCGAGAAGAACGCGCCCACAGGGAGAAAATATACGCTCTGTTCATACGGGTAATTTATCGGCAGGAGGCCCGGTGATCTCAATGATTTCCGGGCCTTGGTCGGGCGATTATTTGCGCTCGATCTTGACGCTTTTCAGGATCGGGGGATCGACCGGTTTGCTCTTTTCCGGGCTGCCGGTCGTCTCAATGGCTTCGAACTTGCGCAAAGTCTCCAGACTTTTGGCACCGTCCTCGCCGTCCACGACTTGACCGAAAATCGTATAACTTCCATCCAGGAACGTCGCCGGCGCGAAGGTGATGTAGAACTGGCTGCCGTTCGTGTCGGGACCGGAGTTTGCCATCGCCAGGATTCCGGCTTTGTTATGCGAAACTTTTTTGTCGACTTCGTTTTTGATCGGCCAGAGTTTTCCCGAAGGACCGCCGGTGCCATTGCCGAGCGGATCCCCGCCTTGCGCCATGAAGCCCTTCATCACCCGGTGAAACTTCGTTCCGTCGTAGAGCTTGGCTTTTTCCGTCTTGCCGGTTTTGGGATTTTTCCACTCCACCGTGCCTTCCGCAAGGCCGACGAAACTCTCGACCGTCTTCGGAGCGACTTCGGGAAGCAGTTTGAATTTCATCGTGCCGAGTGAGGTTTCCATTACCGCGATCATGTCTTTTCCTTTCGTTTTCTTGTCCGCCGCGTGACCGACGGCGCAAACCAATAACAAACTCAATGCCCAGCGAGCCATATCAATCCCTCCGTTGAAAGGCGTCATTTTGAGTCGTTGGATCTCAAAATGTCACGGTCGACCGCTTCAAAACGATCCGCGTCTTTAGACCCGTCTTCCGTCGGCCGATCAGTACATATGCGCAGGTTCATATTGGTTTCGTTGTCGTTGATGCTGTCCGCTTGCGGTCGCGGGAAAGGCTTAGAGAGTCGCATCACCCTGAAATTTGAATCTGGTAGGTTCGAGTCGCTGAGTGCGTCGACCAACATCGCCTTCACGGGCACGACCAATTGGGGCCGTAACGCCGCGCAAGCCATGGACGAGGTGGAATGCCTGGCCGTGGCGATCAGCGGCAAAACCGGCGATCAAAACGCCTGCGCGCTCTCAAACGGCGGTTCGATCAAGTTTGAGCATGCGGCCGGCTTCGTGAAAAAGACCGAGACTCTGTCGCTGTCGGTTCCAAGCGGCGGCGTGCGCGCCATTCGCCTGGTGGGCACGAGCGCCATGCCCGATGGCAGCTGCCCGTCCTTGAGCGCGATCGATCGGGCGAGTTTGGCGCAGCCGCGCATCTTGGCCGAAGTCACGCGCGAACTCGTTTCGGGCGACATGACCGTCGATATGACCGCGCGCTTTACCGGTGAAAAGATTCTGGCCTGCGCGGGCCCCGCCACGAACGCGGTGGTCGGCGCGTGCGACAAAGTCAAAGACGGCGTGCCGAGTGGCGAGACGCTGGCCACCGATTACGTTCGCGTGCACATGGCGAGCGGAATGTCGGCGACGCAACTGCAATCGCGGCAATCCTTGTTCTTGCAAAGTTTGGATTACCGTTGGGTGCCGCTCAACAGTTATCAATTCACCCTTAAGGCCGGCGTCAGCCAGGCGACCGCGGTGGCCGCGCTGTGCGCGGATCCCGCGGTGCAATTCGTGACAGCCGTTTCCCTAGAGGAGAGCCCGGTTTCCTACACCACGGCGGCGTTTGACAACTCGGCGACGACGGCTTCCGCGCCGATCGTGGCGGTCGTGGATTCCGGCATTTACGAAACTCACAACGTCTTTGTCGAGAGCGGCGCCCTGTGGACGAATTCGGGCGTTAACGACGACAACGGCATCGATGACGACGGCAACGGCTTTATCGATGACAACATGGGATGGAACTTCGCCAACCACAGCGCGGACCTGGCCGATTCTGACGATCACGGCACCGCCGTGGCGGGCGTCGTGCTCAAACAATTGGTCGACATCACGGTCGATCCCGTACCGACGTCCCCGATTCGCATCATGCCGTTGAAGGTTCCGTTCAACGTGCAATTGCAAGACGCGGCCGTGGCTTCGGCCATCCTTTACGCCACTCAAAACGGCGCGAAGGTGATTCTGATGGCCTTTGGAAACGAACGTCATCCCGAGCTGACCCGTCGCGCGTTGATCTACGCGAGCAATCGCGGAGCGCTTCTGGTTGCCGCGGCCGGGAACTCCCACGCGGACAACGATGTGACACCGATGTATCCGGCCAGCTTCGCGATTCCGAATATGATTTCGGTGGGCGCGGTGGACGACTACAATTTGAAACCCGTGTTCACCAACTTCGGTAAGAAGAGCGTCCATATGGGCGCCAAAGGCGTTTCGGTTTTCTCGACCGTCACCGGTGACACCTACATGAGCCAATCGGGCACGAGCTTCGCGGCGGCGGCCGTGGCCGGCGTGGGCGCGCAACTCCTGCTGTCGGCGCCGCAGGCATCGGGGTACCAGCTGAAGCAGATGTTGCTCAACTCGGCCCTTCCCATGGCGGCCCTAACCCCGTACTTCATCACGGGCGGATACCTGAACGGCTCGACAGCCAATTCCGCGGCGTCGAGTTTTAACCAGGCTTACTCCCAGCCTCAGCAATAATTTTTGACCCGTAAGACTTTTCCGCTGAAAATCAAGAGGCGTGAAGCGCTTCGAGGAAAATCCCTACTTCTATCCGTTGCTTTTGGTGGCGGCGACATTCCTGACCTATGCGGGGATCTACGACTTTCAGTTTCTTTACGACGATGAATTTCTGATTCAGAAGAATCGTTTTTTGGAATCGTTCTCGTATCTCGGCGATATCTTCACCAGCAATTCCACCGGTGGCGCTGGGTTTAAAGACTCTTTCTACCGGCCGATGCAAACGCTGGCTTATCTTTTGGTGCGCCAGATCTTCGATGGCGAACGCTGGGCGCACCATCTGCTCAATGTCGGTCTGCACGCGGCCAACGCCGTTTTGATGTTCACGCTGGCGCGCAAACTCGGATTGAAAGCGCGGGTGGCCGCGCTCGTCAGCGCGCTCTGGGCCGTTCACCCTTTGCATAATGAAGCCGTGACTTACATGAGCGCTACGGCCGATCCGCTGCACGCGTTGTTCTTACTGAGCGGCTTGGTGGTGGCGGCACCGGCGTTCACAGGGGGGCGGCTGGCGATCGCCATGGGATTCTTTATCCTGGGTTTGCTCAGTAAAGAGTCGGCGATCGTGTTTCCGGCGCTCTTGTTCACGCTTTGCTATTTTTTCTCCCAGAGGTCTTGGCATTGGCGCGCCTATTTGCCCACGGTGCCGTTCTGGTTGGTGGCGCTCGGCTATTTTATTTCGCGGCGGACGTGGCTGAACATCAGCGATCAGATGTACACGGCTTCGAACGTCTACACGGAAAACATTCTCTTCCGCGTGTACACGTTCCTGGCGACGATTCCCGGATACATCGAACTGACCGTTTGGCCGCACGACCTGCATATGGACCGGCAATTCTCGGTGTACGTGAATCTGCTCTTGCCGCCCGTGCTGATGGGGCTCGCCGCGGTCCTTGTCTTGATTGCGCTCGGCTGGTGGTCGCGTTGGTGGGCGTGGGTGGGTTTGTGGTTGCTTGCCGCGCACGTGCCGCAGTCGGGTATTTTGATTCCCGTGAATTCTTTCTTCCTGGAGCATTGGATGTACGTGCCGCTCATCGGCGTGTTCATCGGCCTTGGCAAGGCGTTTGAGAAATACGCGGCCGATCGACGGCCCTGGACTTACGCGGTCGGCGTCGCCGCCTGCGTGGCGCTGGCCATCGCGACCTTCCGGCAGAACGGCGTTTGGGCGACTCCGGTTTCATTCTTCAGTCATATTTTGCGATACAATCCCGATGCCGATCGCGTGCGCCACAATCTGGCCATGGCGCTCAGCGATCAGGGCATGGACGATCAGGCGCTCGTTGAATATCAGAAGGTCGTTCAGCGCACGCAGCAGTACGCGGAGCCTTATCACAACATGGGCCGCATCTACGCCAAGCGTGGTCAGATCGAGCTCGCGGAACAGAATTATTTGAAGGCGATCCAGATCAGCGCGGATTTCTTTCCGGCTTATGCGGAACTTGCGCAGCTTTACGCGCGCAAAGGCGATATGCAAAAGGCTTTGGAATACAAAGCGAAGTACGATCAGCTGACGCGACGTTGAGACTGATAAGAGGCGCTCTCGCGGCGATGCATCCAGCGGCGAATCAGACGGCTTTGTTCCCTTAGGTGGCGGATCTGCGAATCCAAAATCAGTCCCACGGCGAAGAACATCATCGCCATCACCATCAGGCTCGCGGCCAGGACGGCGCGGGGAACGGTGAACACGAACTGGTATTTCATGTAGTCCATGATCGGCGCGATACCGGCGATCAGCGACAGAACGAAGCAAAGCATCGCGGTCGCGGTGAAGAACGGCAGCGGACGGCAGTCGCGCATCATAAGGAAAATGAAACTTAAGATCCTAAAACCATCGCGGAAGGTGCGAAGCTTCGAGTGACTGCCCGCGGGCCTTTCACCGTAAGCGCCGGCGAGTTCCTTCACCTGAAAGCCGCGCGAATGGGCCTTCAACGTCAGCTCGGACTCAATCTCGAAACCTTTCGAGTCGAGCGGCACGGTCTCGTAGAATTCACGCGTGACCGCGCGGTAACCCGAAAACACGTCACTGACTTTCTTGCCCGCCAGGAAGCTCACGAACCACGAGAACATGCGATTGCCGAGTTGATGAAAACGGGGATACGCGCGCGCATCGGCCTTAGGCTGGCGCGTGCACACGACCATATCGTGCCGACCGCCGCTCAGCGATTGGATCATGGCTGGAGCGACGCTTGCCGGATATGTCCCGTCGCCGTCCAGAAGAATCAGAACATCTTCCGAGAGTTCCGCGAAGGCTTGGCGAATCACTTCGCCCTTGCCGGGACGGGGGGCGGGAATGACCACGGCGCCGGCTTGGCGCGCGATTTCCGAAGTCTTGTCCGTCGAATTGTTGTCATAGACATAGACCGTGGCCTGCGGCACGTGCGTTAAGCAATCGCGCACCACATGGGCCACGGTGAGTTCTTCATTCAAACAAGGCACGACAAATCCGACGGTAAGGTCCTGTCTCATACTGATATTTATCGGCGGACTTCCCTAAGACATGAATCGGACCTAGGTCCAGTGCGAAGGCTCAGCCCCACGATCTGATGTTCTCAAATGGAAAATTTTCGTGTTGATGAGACAAACGACGACAAAACTGTAAATCTGTTTAGTCTGCTCGATAAAGAAATCCGTCTCGACTACGCGCGGTTTTATCCAGAGGACAACGTCACCGCGTGTGCCGAAGAAGCTGCACAGTGCATTTAAGATTTATGCTGAGAATTTCACGTCTTAATGGGTAAGTTGCACAATCGCGACTCTTATACGATTCGAAATATTCTCGAACGGAATCAGTCTGGAGCTCATTCATTTTATCGGCATTGTACACGCTCCAGCAATTGCTCAACGCCTTGAGCAGATCAGCCTCACTTCTTCGACACAGATCCAAAGACCGGCAGCTACGAGGTAATCAAAGCGGTCATCAAAACCCTTGTTGGACCCATGAGCCCTGTTTCAGAATTTCAGCTCAATCGTGCAAAATAATAGTGCCGAAGGCGGTTGGTTGACCGCCGAGTTTTGATTCGCGTATTTATTTTTTGCCGTCGAGAGTTCACGGCGCTACTTTTGCCCCTCTGGGGACTTATCACTTTCGCGCAGGTTTAGAACCGGATGTCGCCTCTGGTACCGTTGTTGATTTGAGACGCGCCAAAACGCTCGATTTTTAAATTAATCAATGACGCCAGTAGAGTTGACGGTAAACTGGTAGGGCCTGCAGGACTCGAACCTGCGGTCCGCCGGTTATGAGATGGATCATTTAGCCAGTCGCAAATTCGTATCAGATTGAAACGAATAGAGGGAATTGAAAATTTATAGTTTTGGAGGAAGATCAGGATTGATCTCGATTGGTCAGCAAGGAAGTATGGATAGATAGTGATATTTGACCATAATTGACCTATCATGGTCTTTGGAGGTCATAAGAATGGTGAAGGCGGCTGTTTCGGAGTTCAAGGCGAAATTGTCAAGTTACCTGCGTCTTGTCAAAACTGGGGAAAAAGTGGAAATTCAGGATAGGGGCGTCACCGTCGGGGTGCTTTCAGGTTCTCCTTCTGATGAAGAGCTTTTGGTCATCCCGCCCAGCAAAAATCCAAAACTTTTAGCTAAGTTTAAATCGAAAATCACTCTTGAAAAAGTGGATGCCGTCAACTCTCTTCTCGAAGATCGGTCGAATCGATGATCGGTTATGTCGACAGTTCTATCTTTTTGCGAGTTCTTTTGAATCAAAAAAACAGTCTCAAGGAATTCAGGGAATTGGCTAGACCCGTCGCCAGCTTGTTGCTGAAAGCCGAGGTCTTGCGCACTATAGATCGCCTTAGAGTCAGCGGGCAGATTAATGAAGACCAATTCGTTTCCTTGACCGCCCAAGCCTACGAGGCTTTCGCATCAATCGAGTTTATACGCCTGACGGACACGATTGTCAGCGGGGCAGGCGCCAGCCTTCCAATCGCCCTCGGTACATTGGATGCCATCCATCTTGTTTCCGCTATGATCTGGAGAAACTCCCAAAAGCTCGAGCTAAACTTTCTGACGCATGATGAACGCCTCGGCAAAGCTGCTCGAGCGTCAGGTTTTGTAGTTCTAGGCTGCTAAGCGGAGTGGCGAATATGATCCGAAGTTTAAAATTCATAACCTGTATCTGGTTAGCTTTTTTGCTCGCATGTGCAACTCCATCAAAAAGCATTAGCCCCGTCGCGGAAAAAGCACAGCATGAATTGGAGCAAGCGACCCAAGAAGTTCAACCTCCTCACCTTCCTGAAGAAAAATCCATTCGCCAGGACTTGGAGCGATTCAAATCCATACTAAACAAAAAGAAAGCTCTCTCCCTTGAGGATTGGAAACTGCATGATCAGCTGCTTGATTATTATATTCAGCTCAAAGACGGCGCGGGAGAGCCAAACAAGATGCTCATTCCGGCGCGTAGCCGCTGGACCAAGAAATTCGAATCATATTGCCTGGATTCAAGAAAAGCCTTGCCGGAGGACAATGAAAAACTCCTCTGGACAAAGGCTCAAAACAAAATCATCTATTTGCGCGAGCTTCTGGACCGCGCTTCGAAATTCAAAAATTTAAACCAAGAAGATATTCAAACCCTTGTCTGGAACCTTCACAACAACACTATATGGGAAGACTATCCACCTTCATTGCGACAGATCCTTCTCTCGGTTGATTCGCAAGCTCCGAAAAGGCTCCCAGGCCGCCTTTCCGAGAAAGTCAAAGACGAAGTCTTGGATATAGTTCGGGATCAACTGCCGGGCACTGATCGAGTCGAAGACATCGCTCGGCTCATTGAGGGCAGATATTACGATTATAAACAAATCCGTGCCGCGACCGAAAGCCCTCGATCAAAACATGAATTGAAACCAACTGACTCTGTGCCTCAGATTCCTGGCACACCTATATTTGCGAGGACAAGAAGCGACGGCTTCGTCACTCAGGAAGTCACATTTTATAATCCCACAGATCAAAATGCCGTTTTAGACCTATTAGAATACCATCTTGAACCGCTCAGACCGGACATTCAGCCATTGGCGTTGATCGACCGTCACGGGCCGTATAGTTCAACTCTTATTTCTGATTTGGAACGTACACTCTACGAAGACATGGTCCGCCTGGGATTTGGCTTCACTCCTGTTCTCAATGATCTGATCGATCTGTTTGAAGCTTCAACAGGAAGGGATTTTTTTGGCGATGAATGGCTAACTAACGAAGAACGTTTTCTGTCGGCCATGGGTGTTCTGGCCGGCAGCGGGCAATATTATCGGTATGCAAAGAAGGTTTTTAACGGGCCTACAAGTTATGTTCGAGATGTTCAGAAGAAATATCGACTGTTAAAAAATGAAAAAAGCGCTAAGACCGTCAAGGAATTGGTCGAAGTTGCTGATAGTAAAGGCATTCCTAAAGATTGGGGGAAAAAGGCCTCTAAATCAAAAGATGGCGACAAGCTTCAGGGTTTTGAATATCATCATCCGGATAGCGAGGAAATCCGCATTCGGGTAATGCCCGGCGATCCTAACGCAAAATACCCCAATTCACGAAAGCCGTATGTTCGGCAATCTGTAAACAACAAGGACTTTGATCGGCACGGAAAAATTGTCGATCCTGAATCGGAAGCGGCCCATATTCCGCTTAATGAGTATAAGTTCATTAAATTTTGGCAGGGTCATGGAAAGAAATAAAATCCCTATTTGGGAAAATAAAAAAGACTATCCCTCTTACCTGGATTTTCTTGTGAGCCACCTATTAGCCATTTCAGATCGAGAATACCAACTGAGAGTCTGGTGTAAAGCCGAAGGCCCGGAAGTAGATTGGTATAGCGAGCGTATGCTAAGTTTTGAAGCTGGAATGGACTACTTTAAAAATCTACTGCGCAATGGGAAAACTTCGCTGAACTCCTCACAAGTCAAAGCTATTCTACGTGTCTATGTAATGACTCTTCATTTTGACAATATTCCCGAAGAATTGCCCGAAGATTGGACCGAACAGCAACTTTACATTATCAATCACCCCTATTGGCAAAAGATCCAAAGGCAGGCCGAATATGCATTGTCGCTGTTAAAAAATAACGAAAACGCCAATGACAAGTCTTTGCGAACTTATGGGTCGATCAAAACAAGAACGGCGAGCCGCAGTCCAAAGCTTGATGATCGCTTCGCAGAAAAAATGAAAGTTTTTGGCGATCACCGTATCAGAAAAAGACAATGGAAAAGTCCCGATGATTTTTGGAATTCGGCGGAGAGTTTTTATTCTGTATTCAATAAATTCTTTGATGGCAATGGGGTACTTTCTAACGGCAGGATTTTTGATGCATTGATGGCTTTTCAAAATGATCTACATGAATTCTGTCGTTCCTATGAAGACAGTTCCGTAGTAGCCTTAAAGCAGATTTTATCCGATCCCCGCTTCTCCGGCCTCGAACAAAAAGCCCAAGATTTCTTAAAACTGGTAGGGCCTGCAGGACTCGAACCTGCGGTCCGCCGGTTATGAGCCGGCTGCTTTAACCAACTAAGCTAAGGCCCCATGGTTTCGGTTGCTGGACGCAGAATAGCTTAGGTGCGGCGGGGCGACAATAAGGCGGGGTGGCATAATCGCCATCCCCATTTAACGCTGCTCACGACTAGAACAGAATCGCGTCAAGGGAGAGCGCGCCCGGACCCAGCAAAAAGAACACTCCGCACAGAATCGCCAGGTTCAGAGCGTACTCATTGCCCGGAGGGGTGTTGGTGATCAGGTAGCCGCCGCCGCGGTGGCCGATCGTGGCGGCGACGATCATTGTGGAGCCGGCGAGTACGAATCCCACGCGCGTGAACAAGCCGACGGCGATCAACAGCCCGCCGACCAACTCGCAGAGCATCGCCGCGCGCGCCTGCGCTTCGGGAAACGGTAAGCCCATCGATTTTAACCAGCCCGCGAATCCCGCCATATTGCCGGGGCCGACCAGCCCGAGCTTACCCATCGCATGCACGACGAAACAAAGGCCTAAAGCCAAGCGCGCGACCAACAAAGCATAGTCCACGTACATCGGTTGCAAGAGCATCGTGCCGATCGATTCCATTATTTGGCCTCCTGAGCTTCGCGGCCGGCGGCGGGATTTTCGAAAATGGGAGTGTAATTGCCGAGCGGCTGGCGGGTCCACCACTGGCCACTATCGAAGAGCTGTCCGGGCCGAGTCATTTGGTAATCGTACATTCGGGCGCGCAGATATTTCGGTGCAGTGTCGGGAAAGGGATTCCACGCGAAGAAGGACAAAACCTCGGCCCGCGATTCGAAAATGCGTAGCATAAGATTTCCGATCCACGGATTGCCGGGGAACGATCCCAGAGCGGCGAACCACATCTGCCAATCCAGGCGTGGTTGGTGCGGAGCCACGACCGGCGGCGTCCGGTACAACCCACCCGGCTTGTACTTGAATTCGTATTCCTTCCATTCGCGACCGTCCATCGATCCCTCGATCACGATCTCGGATCGCGTTTTCGTCATCACCGCGAACAATCCGTACGAACTTGAAATATGAAGCGCCTGGGCCGTGCGCAAAGTCGGCCACAGCTTCGTGAGCACGCTCTCGGGATAAATCCAACGCGTGCACCACACGAAGGTCAGCAGGGCCAAAACGCTCATCACCGCGACCGTTACAGGTGAAACGAACAAAGGCGCGCCCGAGATCTCGAGATCCAGAGGCATCCACACGCGTTCCCACCACGAATCGGGAATCAGCCAGACACACAAAGCGATGGTCAAAAAATTAAAGAATGTGTAGTTGCCGGTCAGCAAAATCAAAACCGAAAGGCCGATAAAACCAAACGCGACGCCGACGCGCGCCCGCGGCCAGAACATCAAGAACGGCAAAATCAACTCAATGGCAAAAGTCAGAAACGTCGCCACCCGGTGCGTCCACAGGGGCATCGCGTGCATGAACAACGACGCCGGATTCGGCAAGGGCTGCGTCCAGTAATGGAAACTCAAGGCGCTGAAGTCGCGCCACGACTCGTCCCCGCTCATGATCTTCACGACTCCGGACAAGAACATCAGTTTGAACAAGACCAGCAGGAACATCCAGCGCACGCTCCAGTGCGGCTCGGCCGCAAAGCGCAGACCGAAGTCCCAGTTCCACGAAACGGCGAACAGCGCGACAAATCCCACCTCGAGCAACAACGAATCCCACTGGAACGCCATGAACGGCTGACCCGCCGACACGAACGACAGATAAAACAAAAAGCAAACCAGCAGCATCCAACCTTGCGCGAAGCCGAACACCACGGCGGCCGCCGCCACCGCGCCCGTCACGGCGACGGTCATCAAAAACTCGTTGGATTGATCGAGCCAAAAAAGAGAAGGCACTTGCCAATAGCGCGACTCGTCCGTCCCGCGTTCGACCGCGGCCATGTAGTCCCGAATCGGGGCGACGCCGTGAGAGGAAAACAACCCGCGCGTCTGTACAGCTAATGAAACGAATGCGACAAAATAGATAAGCCCCAGAGCACGTGTGAAGAACCAGGCGGCTAAAGCGTAACTCGGAGTCATTATTTTTTTTAAGTAGGGACTGGACTCCTGTCAACGATGGCACGCGCATTCGTCCGAAGCCGTGATAGAATAAATGAAGATGAAAAACCTGGCGTGGATGGTGATCTTATGTGGGGGCTTGAGCGTGGGTGCCACCGAAGTGGCGCCGGCTCTTCAACAGTTCCAAAAAGCCTGCGCGGCGGCCGGCAAAAAGGCGGCGACTTGCGGTTGCATCTCTGAAAATCTAAAGCTCAAAGTCCAAGCCCAAGAATACGCCGTCGAAAAGATCCAAGAGGCCACCCAAGCCATTCATAAAACGGCCGCAGCCGGCGAGGAAAACCTACCTATTTCCGAAGCTTTAAGCGACTTCCTGGCGGGCCTGGAAATCCACTGCGCGAAGAAGCCCAATTATACGTACACCAGTCCCTGATCTATGCTAAAACGACAGCGGATTCGCGGGTTCTCGCGGGCGCCTAGAGCGTTCGAGGAAAGTCCGGACTCCTTAAGGCAGCGCAAGGGGTAACGCCCCTCCACCGTAAGGTGAGGAACAGTGGAACAGAGAGAATGTCCGGGGCTACGATCCTGATTTCGGCAAGGGAGATTTCAGGGGAGCCGCCGGAGTGAAAACAGCCAAACTCTGCGCGGAGCAAGATCAAATAGGGAAACGCGTCCGTCAAAAGACAGGTGCCGCCTGCACCGAGGTTTCCGGGTTGATTGCCAGAGGTCGAATGTGAATTCGGTCCCAGAGGAATGAAAACCACTCTTTGAGCGGCGCTCATCGCGAGGCGTTTAGAGAGGACAGAATCCGGCTTACAGCGAATCCAAACGCGATGATTTGTGAGGCCCGCGCGGTTACGCTCGGGCCTCTCTTTTTTGTAAACGCGCGCCCGTGATGAGTCGCGCGTGGCGCCAACCGTCGCGCCAACGGCGTAAATGCGGGGGCCGGCCGCGCTGATCGCGCCGAAACGGAATTTCCACCTCACGATACTTAAGTCCCACTTGGCCGGCGCGCACGAGCATTTCGCTGGCCAGTTCCATTCCGGGCGAGCACAGATCGAGCTGTGGCAATACTTCGCGGCGAAATACGCGGAAGCCCGAATTGCAATCGTAGGTCGGCAAGCGATGCAGACGTCGAATCATCCACGACAATACGGGTGTGCCCAGATAGCGATTTAAAAACGGCATCGCCCCTTGATCCATACGGCCGCGCAAGCGGTTGCCAAGCACCAGATCCGCGCCGCGTTCGAGTTCGTTGACGAGCGCCGGCAATTCTTCGACGGGATACGACAGATCGGCGTCCAGGAACGCGACGTACTCGAAGCTTACCGCTTTGAATCCGGCGCGCAGAGCCTCGCCATAACCGGGTGGGGTGTGCGAGATCACGCGGGCGCCCGCGGCAAGCGCGGCGTCGACGGTACGATCCCGG
>DAISHW010000004.1:0-15574 GCA_036822295.1 Bdellovibrionales bacterium
AAAAACTGCCCGGTGTAGCTGGCCTTCGCCTTGGCCACGTCCTCGGGCGCGCCCAGGCGCGCGAGGGCGGTGGCGCCGGTGCCGCTAAAAAACATCACGCCCGCGGCAAAATGCTGGTCCGCGATCGTATTCAGACGCTGATCGATCCCGGAACGGAGTTCTTGGAGTTTTCCGCGCTGGCGGCTAGTGGGATGTACGACGATGAGGCACCGGGCGCGGGTGTCGTTACAGGTCTTGGGATCGTGCAAGATCGCGAATGCGTGATCGTCGCCAACGATGCCACCGTTAAGGGCGGTACGTATTTCCCGATCACGGTGAAGAAGCATCTGCGCGCGCAAGAGATCGCCTTTGAAAACGGTCTGCCGTGCGTGTACCTGGTCGATAGCGGCGGCGCATTCCTGCCGCTGCAGTCCGAAGTGTTTCCCGACCGCGATCACTTCGGCCGCATTTTCTACAACCAAGCGCGTTTGTCGGCGGCCGGCATCCCGCAGATTTCGATCGTGATGGGCAGTTGCACCGCGGGCGGCGCGTACGTTCCGGCTATGAGCGACGAGAATGTGATCGTCAAAGGCAACGGCACGATCTTCCTGGGCGGCCCGCCTTTGGTGAAAGCCGCGACCGGAGAAGAAGTCGACGCGCAAGAGCTCGGCGGCGCCGAGGTGCACTCGCAGATCAGCGGCGTCACGGATCATATGGCGCAGGACGACGGTGAAGCGCTGGCCATCGCGCGCGATATCCTGGCCCAAGTGCCGCGCGCGCGTTTCGCGCCCTACAGTTTTGAAAAACCCGAAGAACCGCTTTATCCGGCTTCGGAAATTTACGGCATCATCCCGAAAGACGCGAAGGTCCCCTTCGACGTGCGCGACGTGATCGCCCGCATCGTCGACGGCAGTCGCTTGCATGAATTCAAAGCGGGCTACGGCTCGACTCTGGTCACGGGCTTCTCGCATATCTTCGGCTATCCCGTCGGCATCGTGGCCAACAACGGCGTTTTGTTCAGCGAAAGCGCGATGAAGGCCGCGCACTTCGTCGAACTCTGCGACCAGCGCGCGATTCCGCTCGTGTTCCTGCAGAACATCACCGGCTTCATGGTCGGCAAGAAATACGAAAACGAAGGCATCGCCAAGCACGGCGCCAAGATGGTGATGGCCGTCTCGAACGCGCGGGTTCCGAAGTACACCGTGGTGATCGGCGGCTCCTACGGCGCCGGCAACTACGGCATGTGCGGCCGCGCCTATCAGCCGCGTTTCTTGTGGATGTGGCCGAACGCACGCATTTCGGTGATGGGCGGCGAGCAGGCCGCCAACGTTCTGCTGACCGTGAAACAAGATCAGCTGCGCGCGAAGAACCAAACCATGAACGCACAAGAAATGACCGACTTCAAACGGCCGACGCTCGAAAAATACGAGCGGGAAAGTTCAGCCTATTTTTCGACCGCGCGTATTTGGGATGACGGGATCATCGATCCGGCCGACACGCGTAAAGTGTTGAGCTTGGCGTTGCATGCCTCTTTCAACCGCCCTTGGCCTGAAAAGACCAAGGGCGTGTTCCGGATGTGATCTTGGAATTTTTAAAGGTCACAGAAAACCTGGGCGTCGTGACCGTGTCGTTGAATCGGCCCGAAAAGCGCAACGCCTTTCATCCGGGCATGATCGCCGAGATCACCAAAATATTTAAGCAAATCCGGAAAGACAAAACCACGCGCGCGGTTTTGCTGACCGGCGAGGGCCAGAGCTTTTGCTCCGGCGGCGATTTGGAGTGGATGAAGTCCATGGCCGAGTACACGCTGGCCAAAAACTTGAAAGACGCGCGTGAACTGTTCGCGATGTATTTTGGCATTCGCAATTGCCCGGTTCCGGTCGTGGGCAAGGTTTTTGGTCACTGTTTCGGCGGGGGCGCGGGGCTCACCGCGGTTTGCGATATCGTGGTGGCGGAAGAAAAAACGCAGTTCAGTTTCAGCGAAGTGAAGTGGGGGCTCGTGCCCGCGGTGATTTCGCCGTTCGTGAGCGAGCGCGCGGCGCCCGCCAAAGTGCGCGAGTGGTTCATCACCGCCAAAGTCTTTCAAGCGCTTGAAGCGCGCGACGGCGGGCTGATTAATTTCTCGGGTTCCATGGGCGACTGCGATCAAGAGCTTGAGCGCACGTTCAAACTGCTGCATCAAACCGCGCCGGAAGCCGTGCGCGCGACCAAGAAGCTGCACCAGTCCTATTCGACGATCTCTTGGAAGAAAGCGGAGCCTGTGGTCACCAAGCTGATCGCCCAGCGGCGCGTAAGTGCCGAGGGACAAAAAGGCCTTAAAGCCTTCCTGGATAAAAAAACTCCCGTATGGAATGAGTCGGCTCATGGCGCGCCCCCGAAAATTTGAACGCATCGGCATCGCCAACCGCGGCGAGGTCGCGGTTCGCATCATTCGCGCCTGCCAAGAGCTTGGCATCGAGTCCGTGCTCTTGCATTCTTCGGTGGATGAACAGACCGCCGCTTATCGCATGGCCGACCAGACCGTTTGCATCGGTGAAGCGCCGTCGAATCAAAGCTATCTGAACATCAAAGCCAACGTGCGGGGCGCTAAGGCCGCGGGCTGCGACGCGGTCCACCCCGGATTTGGCTTTCTTTCCGAGAACGCGAGTTTCGCCGACGCCGTCGCGGACGCCGGCATGACTTTCATCGGCCCCACGCCTGAAAACATCCGGCTGTTCGGCGACAAGATCTCGGCCAAAGCGCACGTGGAAAAGAGCGGTGGGCCGACGATTCCGGGTTATCAAGGCGAGCAACAAGACATCGAAAAGCTCACCGCCGAATGCGACCGTATCGGTTACCCGGTGATCTGCAAGGCGGCGGCGGGCGGCGGCGGCCGTGGGCTTAAAGTGATCAGGTCCCGCGCCGACGCCAGTGAACAGATTCAATCCGCGCAGCGCGAAGCCTTGAGCGCTTTCGGGTCGGCGCAGGTGTTCTTGGAAAAATATCTGGATCACGCCAAGCATATCGAAGTGCAGATCTTCGGCGACGCTTCGGGCCGCGCGATCTCGCTGCTCGAGCGGGAATGCTCGGTGCAACGGCGCCATCAGAAAATCATCGAAGAAGCTTTGTCTCCGTCACTGGGCGATGAACTGCGCGAGAAGATTTCGTTCACGGCGCGGGATTTAGCGGAGCGCGCGGGCTACCGCGGCGCCGGCACCGTCGAATTCCTGCTTCAAGACGGCGAGTATTACTTCATCGAGATGAACACGCGCCTTCAGGTCGAGCATCCGGTCACGGAGCTCGTGATGGGCGTGGATCTGGTGAAGGCGCAGATCCTGACCGCCATGGGCCAGGCGCTGGCTTGGCCGCGGGATTTGAAACCCCGAGGTCACGCGATCGAATGCCGCATTTACGCCGAGGACCCCTACCAGGGGGGAATGCCTTCGGTCGGCAAGATCGTCGCCGCCCACTGGCCGTACGGTCCGGGCCGGCGCTTCGAGGTCGGCTTCGAGCCCGGCGATGAAGTGACGAGTTTTTACGATTCGATGATCGCCAAGGTCATCGTCTGGGATGAAACACGCGTGCGCGCCATTCAGAAAATGAAGCGCACGCTCGAGGACACGATCATTTTCGGCGTACGCACCAATATTCCGCTCCTGCAAGAGATACTGAGTCACGACGAATTCGTGCGCGGCACGATGACGACCCGATTTTTCGAAACGCATTTCCCTAAAGGTTTGAGCTTCGGCGGTTACACCGAGAGCGAGCGAAAATTCATTCAGTCCGTCGGCTCCCGACTTGGCGAAACGCCGAGTTCGGGCGGTTCTGAAGCCAACCCCTGGGCCCACTCTTGGAGTCGCGGATGAACTGGATCACGGTGGAATTCGCGGGCCGACAAGAGCGGGTCGCGGCGCTAAAATATCAAGGACGGCTCTGGTTTCACTGGCGCGGGGAAACTCACGTCGTGGATCTCGATCAGGGTCGCCGCGGCGGCGGCCGCGCGGGCGGGGGGGAGACGGGAGTCACCACCGCGCCGATGCCCGGCAAGATCACGAAAGTGCTCGTCGCGAAAGGCGACGCTGTTAAAAAAGGACAAACCCTCGTGGTGATGGAAGCGATGAAAATGGAATACACGCTCGAAGCCGATCGCGAAGGCAAAGTCGGCGAGGTCAACGTCAAGCGGGACGAGCAGGTGGCCCTGGGCGCCGTGCTCGTGCGCGTGGTGGACTGAGCGATGGCGAAGTCGATCGAGATCGTCGAAGTCGGCGCGCGCGACGGACTGCAGAACGAGTCGCGCACCCTTACGGTCGCGCAGCGGCTCGAGTTCATCAAGCACCTGGTCCACTCGGGGTTGAAACGCATCGAAGTCGGCGCGTTCGTTTCGCCGAAGTGGGTGCCGCAGATGGCGTCCTCCAGGGAGCTCATCGAAGAGCTCTACCGCGCGGCGCCCCCTAAGAAGGGCGTGCGTTACTCCGCGCTGGTCCCCAATTTGCGCGGGATGGAAGACGCGCTGAAGACGCCGATCGACGAGATCGCGGTGTTCGGGGCGTGTTCGGAAAGCTTCTCGAAGAAAAACATCAACTGCACGATCGCCGAGAGCTTAGAGAACTTCAAAGAAGTCTTGAAGCTCGCCAAGAAACACAAACGTCCCGCGCGCGGCTACCTGAGCGTCGCGTTCGGTTGTCCTTATGAAGGACCGGTGGATGAAAATCGCGTCGTCGAACTTGTGCGCGCGTATCTGAAAATGGGCGTTTTCGAAATTTCGATCGGCGACACGATCGGCGTGGCCTCGCCGAAGCAGGTGCGCTCCCTTATTAAAAAACTCAAAAATAAAGGCGTGCCCCTCAAAAAAGTGGCGCTGCACATGCACGACACGCGCGGCACGGCGCTCGCCAACGTGCTCACCGGATATGATATGGGCATCAAAGTTTTCGATTCGAGTTTCGGCGGGCTCGGCGGTTGCCCTTACGCCAAGGGTGCCAGCGGAAACCTGGCGACGGACGATTTGGTTTACATGTTCGAAGGCATGGGCGTGAAAACGGGAGTCGATCTAAATAAGCTTCTTGGATTTACGAAGGAAATGACGAACCGGATCGGTCATAAGCTTCCGAGCAAGATGGCGGAAGCCGGGATGCCCTTTCAGGGCGCGGATTCTAGCGGGTCAGGGCGCTGAGCACTTCGGTTTTGGCGGACGCATTGGCCAGGAAGATGGCTAGCAGGATCACCGCGATCGGAAGAAATTTGTTCATACGGAACCTCTTTTCACCTCGAGAAGTTGCGAATTGCATACCAGCCCGGCGTCGTTTCAAACGCTTGGCCAGCCTGGACCACGTGTAATTTTTCCCGGTACGGGTTGGTTAAGGGATGGACGCATATGTAACGATTCCCCATCGGTAACCGGTCTTCGCCAATAGCGTGTCTAATGCTCAGGCCCCGCTTTTGTAAGAGAGGAAGGCAGACTGACAACCGAACTGGTGCTGAGAGTGAAAGAATCCAAAACTGCCGAGCGCATCGCCCAAGTCCTGACCGTCTTCACCTTCGTGATGATGAGCTGGGTGGTGGCGCGCGCGCTCGACGAGCGACCGGGCTGCGTGCACTCCTCGGTCATCGGCTTCGTGAAGATCGGCGCGCACCGCCTCGACAACTGCCAGAACGAAAGCCGTTTGAGTTTTAAAAACTGGAGTCAGCCGGTCCCCGCCGGGGATCTGGCGTTGTTGCGGCCTTTGGAAATCTTGGAGCCCCTCAAAGCATTGTTCGGCGCCGGTCCGCGCCTGGCCGTCGAGATCGTGCGCGAAGAACCGGAGCTCTTCGAACTGGGGCGCGGTTACGTGCGCATCGGTACGGCTTGGTTAAAAGACGGCGCGCAGGTTCGCCGCGCCCTGATCATGGGCTTTTTGCAGACGCGCTTTCCACAAACCTACACCAATCAGTTTCAGCTCGAGGTCGTGACGGATTTCTTGATGATGAGCGTGCTTGGCTACGACCGTTGGATTAGGGACGAAGGACAAGTCTTCTCGTTGGAGAAGCATATGCGCTTCGCGACGGCGCCCTCGCGCCTGGGCGCTTACTGCGCATCGCCCTTTCGTTCGCTCGCGCACCGCGGACTTTGCGAAGTCGAAAAGTCGGGCGAATTTGTCGAAGAAGACGGCAACATCTGGGGACTGCGTCCGCTGCTCGCCGTCGCTTTGAAGCGCGTTTACGACCGACTACCGCTTGACCGCAAGCTCACCGCGATGAGCGCGCTCGCCAGTGGGCTGACTCTGCCGGCGATCGTTGATCCTGAAACGAACTCGGCTCCGGGAATGGTGGCGTGGCTCCAATCAACCTTAGCCGAACATCTGGTGGCGCTCACCGGCGATCAGGGCGACGGATCGGCGATCCGTCACGCCTTACGGGAACTCGAAATCGAAACGCCGACCAAGTGGGAGCTCACGCTCGACATCACGCACACGCCGGCCTGGCGCGAAATCGTCGAGCAATTGCGTCGTCGCAGCGAGATCGTGAAGGGCGAGCGCATCCTGGTGTTCACGCCCGAGGGCGCCAAGGCCTTGCCGTCGGGTCTTGAGGTCGCGTGGAATACGTCCGACATCAGTTCACAGAAACATGTCATGATCGCCTGCGAGTGGCCCCGTCCTGAAGAGGCCGTGCACGTGCGGGCGCGCCATCTATTCGCGCAGCAGACTTGCGGGAAACTCGATGCTCCCTTCTGGGAGTAATCACGCCCGACGGGCCGCCAACAAAATCCGTTTGAATGTGTAGAGGTAAGGCCCCTGGCCAATCCGGCGATCTCTAGGCCCGACTTCATCGGGTGCAGGTACACTGTTAAAAACACGCGCACGTCTTCTGCGCCCCGTTGGACCAACAAGGTGGCGTAGTCTTCGATACTTGCGCGCGCGGGCAACTGGTGAGAGCCTTAATCTCGTGAGAGTTCTTCTCGTCTTACTGGTTATTCTTGTGGGCCACACCCTGCCGCTTTGGGACGTGGAAAATCGTCTGGCGGGAGGATTTGGCGATCCGCTCGCGCACGCGTCGATGCCCGGCTGGTACTGCGCGAAGGTTTTGACTTGGGATTTGCACACGACGCAGTTCTTGGCGCCCGCCGGCGTGGATCTGAACAACAATTACGACAGTCCGTTTCCGCTCGTGCTGACCTGCGCGTTTCAGAGTTTAGGACCGCACGCGCAGTTTCATATCTTTGCGGCGCTCGAGATTTTGCTGATCCTGCTCACCGCGTGGCTGGTGGCGCGCCGGCTTTTTCCGGATCGCGAGCTCTGGCAGATCGCGTACATCGGCTTTGCGTGGTGGACGGGCTTCTACATGGCCCGCGTGCACCAGCATTACACTTTGCTGGCCGGCATTTGGGGATTCCAAGCCATGATCTGGATGGCGCTGACGCTCGACTGGCGGAACTGGAAGCGCATGGCCGGTTACGGTGCGGTGGCCGGTCTGGTTTTCGTCGGCACGTTTCACAACATCGCCATGCTTAGCGTTCCGTTCGCGATTCTGCTGGGGAGAAGTCTGTGGAGAGCCGAGCGCAATCTGAAAACGCTCGCGTCCGTGACTGTCGCCGGTATGACCTTATGCCTGACGTTCTTCTTTTTCTTCGGGCCGAGTCTTTTGGGCTACCTGGCCGGCGATCTGCCGCGCGCGTTTGGCGATCGGGGACTCTACAATCTGGATTTGGCGAGCCCGCTCCTTCCGTGGATGAATTCGAAACTGTATGAATGGTTTGGCGTCACCTCGCCTCTCGATTTCGAACGCTACAATGGCTTGGACCTGGTGGTCTTTGCGTTGGTGGTCGTGGCGGCGGTAAGACGCGAGCTGCTGCGCCTCCCGCTGGCTAAACCGCTGCTCGCGATCGCGCTCTTAAGCTGGCTCTGTTCGCTCGGCCCGGAATTTCGCTTTTGGGGTCAGGTGCTCACGACCAATCCGCTCGAGAGTCTGATCGGCACGCTGCCGCCCTTTGGTTTTTCCAGAACGCCGGCCCGTTTTTTTATCGTGAGCGTGCTCGCCCTGACCTTCCTGGCCTTCGCGTTCCTGGCGACCCGTAAACTACCGGCTTGGTTGCCGCTCGCGCTGATCGCCTGGGTCGCGTTGACCGGGCCGGCCCTGAACGGTGAGTGGACCGTGCCCACGGTGGAGTTTCGCCCCATTTTCCCCATGCAGGCGCTCGGGCAGATCCGCAGTGACCAAGAGTCCAAGATCGTTCTGACGATCCCGACGGCGCTGGCCTCGGACCCGACCCATAATTTCATGCAGCTCTTCCACCAAAAGCCGATCACGTCGGGGTACCTGGCCTATACGGCGCATACGCCCAAAGCGCTCGCGTTTATGAACTCCGATCCGATCTTGAGCCAGATGAATTGCGACGGGGCCATCTTCGCGTTTCGGGGCGATGGTATCTTTACGACCCCCGAACTCGTGCGCGCGCATTTGATTCGCACGGGCATTCGCTACGTTATCGCCAACAAAATGTTGATCGCGCAGCCACAATGCCAAAAACTAATGGCTGGGTGCAAGATCTGGGTCGCCAATCGTGGGTACGCTTCGTTGAAGAAAATCAAAGATTCGCCGTTTTACAAATCCAGTGATTTCTGGTGGCTCACGGCCATCTTGGCGGTGACCGCGTTGGTGTTTGGCTATTTGCTTTCCGCGCCGCGCCTGACTTGGGATGACGACTCGAACATCTTCGCCAATCCGTTCTACAAAATGGGCTTATGGCAGCCGTTCTGGGTGCAGAGCTATTTCGGTCTGTACGTGCCGGTGACCTCGACGGTCTGGCAGATCGTCTTCACGCTGGGCGGTGGCGAGGTCTGGCCGTTCCGCGTGCTCAACCTGTTGTTGCACGCGGGCTGCGTGATTCTGGTGTACTTCATGCTCCGCGATCTGATGCGCCGTTGGGAGCTCGATCGCACGGCGGTGCTGATCGCGGTGACCGTGTTCGCGCTGCATCCCTTGCAGGTGCATACGGTGGCGTGGATCTCGGGAGGTCGCGATTTGCTCTCGACGTTCCTGGCGCTCTCGGCATTGGCGGTCTATTTTTCGCGTAACACTTGGAACGGCTTCGCGCTGGCGACGTTTCTGTTTTTGCTGGCGCTGCTCGCGAAGCCCGCGGTGGTGGTGCTGCCGGCGATTGTCGTCATCTTGAATTGGATTTTGCATGGCAAGCCGTCGAAGAAAATCTGGGCTCAGATGGCGATTTGGGGCGCGTTTTCGTTCTTCGTCATCATCCTGACCCGCCAGGCGCAGCAGGCGTTCTTAGACCAAGACATCAGTCTGTTCCAGCGCGGGCTGATCATGCTCGACACCTATAGCTTCTACTTACAGAAATTTATTTTCCCGTATCCGCTTTCGGCCAACTACGGGCGCACGCCGCAAGTGGCGCTGGCCGATCCCGGCATGATCTGGTCGGCCCTTTTGGGTTTAGGAATTCTCGGGGGTTTGTTGCTTTTAGCGTGGCGCACCGATCGTCGGTACGCGCTGATCGCGGTTTGGTTTATCGCGCTCTTGCCGGTGAGTGGCATCGTGAACTTCGGCTTTCAGCTGATCTCGACGGTGAGCGATCATTACAACTACATGCCGATGGCGGCGCTGGCGGCACTGATCGCGTTGATGCTCTCGCGCATCGATTGGAGACGGCTGACCCGCTTTGCCGAGCCGGCCATTCTGGTCGCGCTCATCATGGGTCTTGGTTTTATGAGTTGGCAGAGGGTGCACGCCTGGGAGGGTGACGCCGCCTTCTTCACCGACATGCAAAGGACCGCGCCCGATTCCTATTCCACCGCGATCGGCATGTCGGTGGTGGAATGCGATGAGCGCAAAAACTACGACGACGGCGTTCGGTGGACCGAGAAGGCGCTGAAAGCCCAACCAAACGATATCAAAGCTTTGGCGAACCAGGCCTATTGTTATCTTCACGCGAAGAATTATTTCCGCGTGATGGAACTCGAATACTACTTGGATAAATTGGATCTAGAAGAGCTCGAAGCCTCGCAGCCGACCGCGTACTCGAGTTTGCTCGCGTCGATCGGCACCGCGTACGTCGAGCAGCAACAGTACGAGGATGGCTATCAGTTTTTATGCGAGGCCTACCGCGTGCTGCCCAGCGAGCCTAGCCACGCGCGCAATTTGCAAATCGGCGCGCGCATCCTACAAGAGCATGGCATCACGCCGAACTGCGAATCGCCCGAGCGCTATCCCGAAGACGACGCGGGAGGGGCGGAGCCCCCCGAACCCGTCGAGCCGGTGTGGCCGCCCGCTCAGTAACTTGAACTTGAACAAGTGGCCGGATAGGGCGTTTCGGATTCGCCGAGTTCGGAATCTTTTAACGCCCGCGCATCCGTCCAGTAGACCGCGGATGGGTCGTCGAACGTCCTTCCGAAAGTCAGATCGAACGAATTGTTGGCGCGCGAGAATGTGGTATTCTGGACTCTGAGATTCGCGTATTGCAGGTTGCCTTCAGCATCGACGATTACGCCGTACTCCGTGGAATTGGAATCGACGATCGCGGAAATCAGAACTTCGCCGTCGACCCGAATTTCCAGATGACCGCCATAGGCGTCGCCGGCCTGTGAGCCATCCTTGAATCGGGTCAGATCCAGATACGCTTCGCTCACCGAATAAATCAGGCGCAGCTCATGTCCTGGCACGCGGACTTGACAGTGCAACCGCAGAACCGCGGCTTGGGCCCGCGCGCTGAGCGCGAGCGCGAAGAGAAACAAAATTCTACGTGCCATACTAGCGGTACCGAATGTCTTTGCCGCCGGAGCAGTCGAGTATCGCGTAGAGTTCGTTTTTGAAGTCTTTGTCGGAGTAGCGAACCAAGACGATTTTGGATGTGAGCATTAAGCGCCAGTTCAGTTGGATGCCGTCAATCTCTACGCCGCCCTCGACGGAATCGCCATCCGCATCGGCGTGGCCATCCCAAGTGATGTCGTAGATCGAGCCCAAACCCTCTTCCAGGTAGCGGCTGTTGATCTTTTCATTTACGGAAACAACGGAGCAATTCCACTCCAGTTTTTTCGGCGCGGCCGATACGGCCATCGAAAACAGCGCGGCTCCGAGCAAGAAAATCGATTTCATATTCCCCCCACCCTTTTGAAATCTCGGCAGGAGGTTATCGGACACGCGGCGAATCACGCCAATCCGGTCCGGCGGCTTGAAAAGAATCTATGTACGCTCGCGCAGCGTGGCCGGACAAGCTCCGGTAATTTCACGTCTATTTTGATTTTATCCGGCCCGGATCGGGTAAGACACATTATTATTTAATAAATTCAAGTATTTACGAAATCACACTCCCGACACCTCCCGCTGTCGTTTCCGCTGACAACCGTGCGCCGTAATCGTCACCCGCGTGGCGGATGGCGCTCATAACCGCATATGACGGCCCCATGCAGGCACGAAGTTTTCATTCCCTACCGGCAAGTGAGGTTTATATGTTCCTACGAATAGCCCTGGCGACCCTGGTGGTGAGCGCGACCGCGCACGCGAGTGTGAATGAAGAGCAAGCCATGGGCATCGTTCGCCAAGGCGTGATCGAAACGGTCGATCCGCGCGGCGAGGAGATTTTCGTTGAAATCCGCGCGAGGAACGCCGTGGATCGCGAAATCGTCGAGCGCCATAGACTCTGCTCGGCCCGCGATCTTCCCGAAGTCGAAAAATTCAGTTCCGATGAAATGCGCGCGGCCCATCACATCCTGCGCGTGCAGGCGCTCAACGATCTGGCGCGCGCTCAGAAGACCGTGGCGTTTTCGGAGCGTGGCCCCTGGTCGCCGTGTCTCTCGCGCGTGATTGCGACGGGGTCGTGAGATTCAGGCCGCCAAGACCAGGGATCTGAAAAGATATGCACCATTAATCGGCTTAAAGCGCGCGAATAATGGCAGTTTTACGGCATGGAATCCGCTGAGTTCGAGCTGAGCCTGGTCCCGGAATTGCTCAAACAGGGACCGTAATCCGACATGGAGTAATATATGTCTCAGTTCGCTAAAATCTTGGCTCTCGTGCTTTGCGTTTCGGTTGTGAGCGTGGGTTGCGAAACCAAAAAGAAAGACAGCAAGGCCTCGAGAAAATCCAACGCCCCTACCTTCCAACCGGAAACGACTGCCGAGGAAACTCCCGCGGAAGATGAAACCGCGGCCGCGGGCGAAAAGAACGAATCCGGGAAAACTCCGTCCGCGACCGACAAGTGCGGCGAGCTTTATGAAGCCAACACCGAACTCTGGTACCCGGGCCTGCGCTCGGAACCGGTCAACGATCCGATCTGCACGGGCGGCAAGTACGGCGAAGAGACCAAAGGCGTCGAAGCCTGCGGCATCGAAGGCGCGTATCTGTACACCGACGGAAAGAACGATCTCGAGATGGCCAACGCCGTGAAGAAAGTTGATCAGCTCGACGACCGCCAAGCGCAGAGCGAAGAGTTCGCCCGCGCCGTTCGCAGCGTGAAGCTTCATGTGGGGAACGGGCAAGCGATCCTGGCGCTCATGATGGAAACGCTCGATGCCAAAGGCAAAGTCATTACGGCGACCTATGGCCTCAAAGGCCAGGTCAGCGGCGGTCAAGGCGCGCTCAAAGGCAAGATGTTCAACGCGACCCTGACTTGCGATAGCGACGACTGCCGTATCGCCAACCTTACCGTCACGCGCGAATCGAACAAGGGCGTCTACACGATGTACATCGTGTACCGCTGGGGCCAAGCTCAAGTGAATTTCGCCAACAGCGCGCCCGGGAACAAAGACGCCAAGGCGTTTGCTGAATTCATGGGCGATTACGCCGGGGAGTGCGGCAAAGGCGACGGCTTCCAGATGCAAACCTGGGCCGTGGCTTACGGTCGCGCCGGTTTCGAGTTCTCGGCCCAAGAAGATGAAATGAAGGGTCTTTACGACTTCACCAAACACACGAAGAACCCGACGCTCTCGATCCGCGGGCCGCTTTTGATCTCGAACAAGAATCCGATGTTCGACATCAAGAACCTGGTCATCGAAGGCGAGATGAGCGAACAAGTCGAATCCGCGACGCTGGTCGCGAATGACGGCTCGGGAAATGTGAACTTGCAAGTGAAATTCGTCGGCGAACAGAAACCCTACGTGCGTTTCAACGCGACTTTGAAGTAACCGTCGAAATAACGCTCCACGCGATCCGTCAAAGGGTTGATATTCAGCCCGCGCCTGGCGAAAATTGATCGCGTGGAAGTCACAATAAAAGTTCCAGCCCCAGCCAATGAAGGCGTCGCGGCTCCGAAGCTCGGTGCGTACACCGACTACCGCCAGTTCTTGAAGGACTTCTACCTCTACAAGCGCAACCTTACCCGCAGTTCGCTCAGACCTTATTCGTACGCGACTTTCGCCGCCGCGGCCGACATCAAGTCGCCGAATTATCTGAAGCTGATCATCGATGGCCAACGCAATCTTTCGAAAGAGATGACCGCCAAGTTCGCCAAAGCCACCGGCTTGAACAAAGAAGAGGGCGATGAGTTCCTGGCGCTCGTCGAATTCACGCAAGCCACCGAGCCGATCGAACGCAATCGCTTCCTTAAAAACCTGGCCGACATTCGCGTGCGCCAACAACTCAAAACCGGTGAGATCAAAGCCGAGACATGGGAGAAGGTCCCGAGTTGGGTGACCTGGGTACTTTATACTCTGACCGACCAGCAGGGCGTGAGCTTCGATCCCGACCGTTTGTTCGACACCATCCGCGGCAAAGCTCGCCCCGACGACATCCGCCGGGCGCTCGAGAAGCTCTACGCTTCGGGAGAGCTCGTGCAAAATCCTGAGACAGGCGAAGTCAGCAAAGGCCGCGAATTGATGGAAGGCTCCGAAAACGTGCCGGTGGCGCTGGTGCGTAAGCTCCAGGCGGAACTGATTTATTTGGGGTTGGAGTCGCTATTCCAGGACGGTCCCAAGGACCGCGAGTTCGGGACACAAACGTTGGCTTTGACCGAAGAGGAATTCGAGCAGCTCAAGTTCGAGCTTCGTCAGTTCCGTAAGCGTTGGGCGAAAGATATCGGGGTTGCCAGAAGAGGTAAGAAGGGCGATCGGGTCTTTCAGATGAACATTCAGCTGTTCCCGGTGAGTAAGAAACCTCTTTAAGTCCCAGCGACGAGCTTAGGGATCCGATGATCCCGACTTTCTTAGGGGGGAGGGGGAAAGCGCCCGCCGCTAAGACCCAAGAGTTCTCATTCAACAAACGTACAGCTTCCACTAACGTTCCGCATGAATGCGAGAGCAACTTCTGAACCATCCGGCCGGACACGTCAACTAGCGTTAAAATCTTTATAGACTTGTCGTGCAAATTTAATACGTACGTGGAGCGTCACCAGCTGCTAAAAAGCGTCGTTATGCCCGGCGCCGTAAATTTGAAATGTTCGTTGAAAGCTCGATGTGGCGGCTGCGCCTGGTTTGATATCGCTTTGGATGATCAGGAGGCGCGTAAACTCGAGCCCATTCGGGCCGTATTTCCGGCCGCTGAATTCGTATATAAACCCGCGGAGCGCGTACGCGACCGTGCCGACCTGGTTTGGCAGGATGGCCGTCTGGGGCTTTACGGCTTGGGCTCCTCGCGCGAAATCGTCGATCTGACCGAGTGCCCGATGATGTCTGAACGGCTCGAAGCTTTTCTTCTGGAATACCGAAAACGTAAACCGCCGATCACGCGCGGTTCGGTTCGCCTGCGGGTCGCGCCCGACGGCCGCCGGGGCGTGTGGCTCGACTTCGCCAATCAAGACGTGAAGACGCTATTTCAGGAGCGCGAGTACCTGCGCTGGCTTTCGGATCTGGCCTTTGTCGAAATCGGGCAGCGCCGTAAACATCTGGTGTGGAAAGAGGGAGCCCCGAAGCTCGTCGACCCTGAGTTGCACGCCTGGTTTGAAACTTACGCCGGGGGCGGCTTGGCGATACCTTTGTACGGACCGGTGGGTGGATTTTCGCAAGCCGGATTCGCGGCGAATCGCGCGCTGGTGAATTCGGTGATGCGGGCGGTTCAAGCCAGCGGGGTGAACCACTGGGTGGAGCTTTTCTGCGGCAACGGGAATTTCACTTTGGCCATGGCCTCGAGGGGGCTTCAAGTCGAGGCGGTCGAGATGGATCCGCTCGCAATCGAGGGTCTCGAGATGAGCTTAAAGACGACGGGTCTTCAGGTGAAACTCGCGCGCGCGGACGTCTACTTGAAGGCGAAGACTTTGCCCGATCTTCAGGGCCGGGGACTCTTGGTGGATCCTCCGCGCTCGGGGCTTAAGCAGCTGCTCGAAGTGCTTGAAGCGGGCTCAAAACCCCGGTCACTCGTCTATGTCTCGTGTTTCAACCAGAGTTTTTTGAGCGACCTGGAACGCCTGCGCGCGATGGGCGCCCGGATCGAGTCGATTGAAGGAGTCGATCAGTTTCCGCATTCCGCGCATGCCGAGTGGGTGGCGCGACTTTCGTTTTGACTCACAGTGACATTGTACCTATAAATCCTCGAAATGATCGTAAAAGTTCAAGACGTGAAAAAGGAGTTCCACGGCCGCAGCGTGGTCGATGGGATTTCGCTGATGGCCGAGCAGGGCGATCTGGTGGCGCTGATCGGGCCTTCGGGTTGCGGTAAGTCCACGCTTTTGAAAGTGATCTCGGGCCTGCTTTCGCCGACC
>DAISHW010000004.1:15584-24400 GCA_036822295.1 Bdellovibrionales bacterium
GGGTTGGAGACCATCGACTCCGGATCGATCGAAATTTTGGGCACCACTTTAGAGAGTCCCGGCCGCATCGGTCAGAAGGAGTTCGAAAAGCGCGCGCAACGGGTGCGCGAAAATGTCGGCATGGTTTTTCAGAGCTTCAATCTGTTCCCGCACCTGACGATCCTGCAAAACATGATGGTCGCGCCGCGCGTGGTGTTTGGCAAAACCGACACCGAAGAGCGCGCGCTCGCGTTGCTGCAAAAGGTGGGTTTGGGCGACAAAGCCGATCGTTACCCCTCGCAGCTTTCGGGCGGGCAACAGCAGCGAGCGGCGATCGCGCGGGCTTTGGCGATGTCTCCGAAAATCATGCTTTACGATGAGCCGACCAGCGCGCTCGATCCGACTTTGGTGAACGAAGTTTTGAAAGTGATGAAACAACTCGATCAAGAGGGCATGACCCAAGTGGTGGTCACGCACGAGATGCGCTTTGCCCGCGACGTCGCCGATCGCATCGCCTTTATCGATCATGGGCGCATCATCGAGATGGGTCCGCCGGAACGGATATTCGGTCAACCGCAAGACGCGCGTCTGCGCGATTTCTTAAGGCATTTCTTATGATCCGGTTGCTGGCCGCGATCTTCGTTCTGCAAGCTTTTGTGTCGTGCACGCCGTGCTATGCCAAGGGCGTTTTGCGCTGGGGCGCCGACATCGAATCGGGCGCGCCGTTCTCTTACAAAGACCCTGAAGATCCGAACAAGATCATCGGTTACGAGGCCGAGATCGTCGCGGCGGTCGCGCGGGAGCTCGGTCTCGAAGTCGAGTTCCGTCAGAACAACTGGGAGGGTTTGATCGAGGGGTTGAAGCGTGGGGACTACGACGTCGTGGTCAACGGCTTGGAGATCACGCCTGACCGCGCCGCGGTCGTGAATTTTTCTCAGCCCTATTACGTGACCGCCGCCATCTTGGCGGTCGACAAAGACAACGACGACATCAAGAAGTTCGCGGACATCGAGGGCAAGCGGGTCGGCACTTTGGCGGGCACGCTTCCACAGCGCATTTTGTCCGCGCAAGAGTTTCCGTTTTCGATGGTGACCTACAGCGAAGAGGTGCACGCCTATAACGACCTGGCGATCGACCGGCTCGACGCCGTTTTCATGGATGAGCCGATCGCGCTTTATTACGGCAAACCCAATCCGCGCCTGAAAATCGTGGGTGAGCCGGTCGGCCGCTTGGAATACGGATTCGCGACCCGGCTCGACGATCGCAAACTCACGACGGATATTCGTCGCGCTATCCAGACGCTGATTGAAAACGGCGAGCTGCGTTTGATCTTGGAGCGTTGGGGCCTTTGGAACGAGACCACCGCGAAGCAATTCCAGGCGACTCCGGCGCCCGCGCAAACCCCGGCGGTCGCCTACGACGCTTACGTGGCGACCGCGTTCAAGAGCGTGGGTTGGAAAGAGCGCTTCGCGCGATACGTGTCGTTTTTGCCCTTGTTGGCCAAGGGCGCGTTGATGACTCTGCAGATTTCGGTGATCGCCATGGCCCTGGCGATTTTGGTGGGTCTGCTCACGGCGCTCGCGCGACTTTATGGACCAAGACCGCTCGCCTGGCTTGCGGTCGCATTCGTCGAAGTGTTTCGCGGAACGCCCTTACTCATTCAGCTCTTTTTGATTTTCTACGGGCTTCCGCACATCGGCATCCGCTTTGATCCGTTCGTGGCGGCGGTGCTGGGGCTGGGACTGAATTACGGGGCGAGCGAGGCCGAAAATTATCGGGCGGGGATTCTGTCGATTCCGAAAGCGCAGATGGACGCGGCTCAAGCGCTCGGGCTTTCGCGCGCGCAGTCGCTCCGGCATATCATCTTGCCGCAAGCGGTGCGCGTGGTGATTCCGCCGGTGACGAACGACTTCATCGCTTTGCTTAAGGACTCGTCGCTGGTGTCGGTGATCACGATGGTGGAGCTGACTGCGACTTACGGTCAACTGGCCTCGACGTACTTCGATTATTTGGGGGTCGGGCTGCTGGCCGCGGCCGTCTACTTCTTGATCGGGCTTCCGTTCGTGCGGCTGTCGCGCTACTTCGAAGCCCGCGGCTCACGCCATCACGGATAAAAAAAGGTCAATTCCCATCGGGAACTGACCTTTTTTATCGAAGGACTCACTCGTTCATATCGTAGAATTCTTTGTCTTTCGTGCGCGGTGATTGCGGTACATCGCGTTTCACCGAGCTGCGATCGTTGGATTTCTGCGAACTTTGATCACGCGATCCGGACTGACGATCCGTTGAATCGATACCCGGCTGAGTGCGTGATTTGTCTTGGTTGGCCATGAACTTCCTCCTTTGGGCTTCATGAATCACAACCTCATGAAGGAGCAAGATCAGGGCCAGAAAGTATGCGTGCCTATTTTGATTTCATTGAACGTCCAGGGGCAAATCGTCCCGGCAGATGCCCCGCTTCAGTTCATCTCGAAGGGAAAGCTCAGGGACAAAATCACGGTGGAATACTTAAAGCTCTCGAACGTATCGCTCACCCGGTACTCGTCGCCGCCGATCTTCATCTTGTCCATGTCGTACATGACGTACTCGACGTTTATGGCCACTGGTGCACGGTACCGATATCCAATTCCCGCTTTCATGGCTTTGCCTTCGTACTTCGTGCGTTCGGGCTCGGTTTGCTCGATGACTTGAACATCTTGAACGCTCATGCCGCCGAACAGCCGAATGCCCGACAGGAATTGCAGACCCAAAATTCCAAAAATGGCGCTCGAGGTCCAGCCCCGAGATTCTTGACCGCCGCTGCCTTTCACGTCGCCGCGCACCCCTTGGTATTCCGCGCCGACGACTAACTGGCCGAAAGTCCATCCCAGGCGTCCCCCATAGGCGAAGCCGTCGGCATGACCTTCAGTCTCGGTTTCGCGCAAAAGTTCGCTTGGATGTTGCTCGGAGTAAGAGCGCTTCAAGTCCCCCAAGCTATAGCCCGCGTAGGGTTCGAATAAAATACCGGCATGACAGGTGAATCCGCAAACAAGGGCCAGCGCCAGTGCGAGTCGGGCAAACATCAATGCACCCCTTTTCGGTCCTTACTATAGACCGAGGGGAATATGAAAGATACTCGACCAAGATCGAGTCGGACTTTAAGCCTCGACGTGATCGTGCAGCCCGTGCACTCCCGCCGCTTGAGCGCATCGGGCACAACAGAACATATTGTCCCCTTGTTCCACGCCGTGGCCAATGATGCGCGTGTCGCAGTGAGCGCAGTGCGGAGCCAGCGCGTTGATCGCGCATTCGAAACTATCGAAGGAATGCTCCGTTCCATCCATGATCACCTGAAAGGATTTCGCATAAACGTTGCCGCAGTTCTCGCATTTTTGCATGACGAGCTCCTTTGCTGCGTCTCAACGGTGCATATGCCGTGCCCGGCCCGGGGTTTGCAAACCCGATGGGTATGAAGAAACAAAAACGTAACAACAATTTGATTCTGATCTCGGTGGTGGGCGCGGGACTCGCGGCGACCGCTTTTTATTTTTGGCGTCGTCTCGGCGATTCGAGCGTCGTCGCGGCTCCGTCTCCCGCCGTGGGCGGCGAGTACAAGCCGGGCGATTTCGACAAAGTCGACGAGGCGTCGTGGGCTTCTTTCCCCGCGAGCGATCCGCCGTCTTTGCGTTAAGAGGGGCGTTTACCCGGGCCGTGGCGCTTTTCGAGCGCTTCGGCCAAGTCATTGAGCGAATCGCGGAGTTCGCCGAGATCGTCGGTCGATCGCAACTGCAGTCGCGCGGTGTAATCGCCTTCGCGGAGCGAGGCCATGAAGCGTTTCAAAGAAACGATCGGCCCGAACACGCGATGATTCAGGTAGAATCCGGCAAGCACGGCGTACAGGCTTAAGAGAGTCCCCGCGCAGACCATCAAGCGGATGGTGAAGCCCGAACTCGGTTCGTCACCGGCCCAGAGCACGGCGATCAACCCCAATAGCACCACCCAGGTGCCCGCGATGAACACGAGAGCGATGCGCACTTGCTGGCGCGGCCGCACGATCAGGCCAAGGATCGTCTGGCGATTCACATAGGGCGGCTTCGGCGTCGAGGTCTCGATCTCCATATCGAATATTGGACACTGGCCCGGAAGTGAATGCAAGTCTTTGCAAGCGCGCGGGGTTCATCTAAAGTTGAGCGATGTCGTCTAAATCCATGCCCGCGCCGTTCACGTCTTACCAGAAGTTCGTCGTTCTTATGCTCGCCTTCCTGCAGTTCACGATCATTCTGGATTTCATGATCATGGCGCCGATCGGAGCGATCTTGATGCCGGCGCTGAAGATCACGCCCGCGCAGTTCTCACTTGTGGTTTCGGCTTACGCGTTCAGCGCGGCGGCGTCGGGGATATTGGCGGCGGGAGTCGCCGACCGCTTCGACCGTAAAAAACTGCTTTTGTTTTTCTATACGGGCTTCCTGGTCGGGACGCTGGTCTGCGGGCTGGCGCCCGACTATCACGTTCTGCTGATCGCCCGACTCGTCACCGGAATCTTCGGCGGCGTCATCGGCGCCATCGTCCTTGCGATCACGACGGATCTTTTCGCGTACGAACAGCGCGGCCGGGTGATGGGATTGTTGTCGACCGCGTTCGCGGCGAGCCAAATCTTGGGCGTGCCGGCGGGCCTTTACTTCTCGGCGCTCTGGGGATGGCATGCGCCGTTCCTGATGATCGTGGCCTTCGGCATCGCGGCGGGCGTCTTCATCCTGATGAGACTCAAACCGGTCGACCAGCACTTGTCCTACAAAATCGACAAGAGCCCGTTTCACCACTTGTGGTCGACCATCGCGACTCCGCGCTATCAGTTGGGATTGGCGGTGACGGGCATGATTTCGATCGGAGGCTTCTTGCTGATGCCGCTGGGCTCGGCGTTCATGGTGAACAACGTCGGCATCTCGCTGGAGGAGCTTCCGCTTGTTTACCTGTCGACCGGATTGGCGGCGATCGTGTTCGGCCCGCTCATGGGCAGGGCCGCCGACGCGATCGGTAAATTTCCGGTATTTATTTTCGGGATGGTGGTGTCGGCCGTTTCGGTCGTGATCTACACGCACTTGGGAACGACCCCGCTCGCGCCGGTGATCGCGATCAACGTGGTGCTTTTCATCGGCATCATGGGTCGCATGGTCACCACGCAGGCGCTCGTGTCGGCGCTGCCGGCGCGCGAAAGCCGCGGGTCGTTCATGGCGGTCAGTTCGAGCCTTCAGCAATTCACGGGCGGGCTCGCTTCGATTCTCTCGGGTTTGATCGTCACCGAGACCGCGGGCGGAAAGCTCGAGCACTTCGAAGTGCTCGGTTACATCATCGTCGTGACGGGCCTGATTTCGACGTTCATGATTTATCGCGTGCAAAAGACCGTTGTCGCAAGCCTAGCGCCGCCCGCGACGACGCCGTAGCGCCATCATATTCGGATGAACGCCAACTCCGCATGCTCGGCCGCGAGCTTCAAATCTTCAGCCAGTTGAAGCTGACGCTCGCGCGCCTGCGCGTCGCTCGCCGAACGCAAAATCGCGGCCGGATGCCACGACACGATCACGACCGGCGCGATCTTCAAATCGCGATGCGCGCGCCCGCGCTCCGCCGAAATCTTGGGTAAGCGGCCCATCACGGCGGTCGCGGCCGTCGTGCCCAGGGCGACGATCACTCGCGGTTTCACGCGCGCGATCTCCGCCTCGAGCCATGGTTTACAGGCGTGCATCTCGGAGCCCGAAGGCTTCTGATGCAGGCGTGTTTTGCCGCGTTGTTGCCACTTGAAGTGCTTCACCGCATTGGTCAGGTACACCTCTTGGCGGGGAATGCCTGACGCATGCAATGCATCGTTCAAGATCTCACCCGCCGGACCCACGAATGGAATGCCCGAGATGTCCTCGAGTTCCCCGGGCTGCTCGCCGATGATCATGATGCGCGCGTTTTCCGGACCCACGCCGAACACGGTCTGCGTGGCCTTCCAATGGATCGGGCAGGCCTTGCACTTCGAAGCTTCGATCTTGAGCTCCCTTAGTGAATGGTTCGGGTCGACCGCCGCGCTCGTATTTTGGCTTGCGGCCATGTCCTGGACTCGCTTCGGAGCTTCTCGAACCAGCTGATGGATAAGCGTTGTCTCGGGCATGCTCGACCAATACTTCGTCGCCATTTCGGCGCGCATGGCTTTGAGTTTGATGCGGGCGGGGTTGAAGATCGATTTGTAATAGGTTTTCCAGACTTCATCCCAATCGTCCTTTACTTGAAATTCGTGTTGTTCCATGCCGGGTCCGAAACTGAGTTTTTCCAAATCCCAATGAGCCGAACCGTCGGGAGTGAAGATCGTCCATTTCTTGTCGCCGAAGCGGCGGAACAAGAAAGGCGTGGCGATTTTGAAGATCCTGTGCTCGGGTTTATGCCAGGCCAAGTAAACTTCCTTGCCCTCGATCATGGTTTTCTTGAAGCGCACGAAGGCGTGCATTTTGTGGATGTCACGGCGAACGGATTTGCGCAAAGCCTGGGCGCGCGCCACGTCGGGGTCGACCGCGATCTTCAATAGATCGTGATTCTCGTGTTGCAGGCGATAAAGGATGCGGTAAAGCAGATCCCAGCGATCTTCGTCGCGCGCGCACGCCACGGCCTCGGCCATATCGACGAAATCGGCGGGCACGCGCACCGTCGTCAGCGGACGGTCGAGTTTGTGCACGCTGCCTTCTTGCACGAACAAAGAATTTTGTTCTTCGCTCCAGCTGATGGCCGTCGGCGGCACGGCTTCGAGCAGGAATTTGCGCGCCTCTTGCCGCCAGCTTTCAAAACTTTTATCGAAATGCGCCTGAATCATAGCTCACCTTGTTCCAAGATTTGATCGAAGAGTGAGAGTTGCTCGGCCTTCGGTCTTAATCTGAGCCCAAGGTTCTCACTGTCAAGTTTCCAAATGTCGGGGTTGTGATCGGCGGTGATCACAAAATATTTCGCGCGCGCGACCGCCACGCGCATTTTGCGCAAATCATCCAGAGTCACTTTGTGAAACCGGCGCAGCTGCAAAACGCGCTCGACATTCCTTACGCCCATGCCCGGAACGCGCAGCAATCTCATTTTTGGAGCGGTATTCACGTCGACCGGAAACGCATGCCGATTCTTCAAAGCCCACGCGGTCTTCGGATCGATATCCAAAGGCAGATTCGGCGTTTCCGAATTGACGAGCTCCTGTGCGCTGAATCCATAAAAACGCAGCAACCAATCCGCTTGATACAAGCGGTTTTCGCGCACGAGAAGGGGACGCCCGGTCGGCAAAAGCGCGTCGGCATTGGGAATCGGGCTATAGGCCGAATAGTAAACGCGCTTCAATGAAAACTTGCGGTACAAATTCTGCGAGTTTTCCAAAATCGCAGCGTCGGGGCTTGAAGTCGCGCCGACGATCATCTGGGTGCTCTGTCCGGCCGGCGCGAACGTCGGAGCCGACGGCAAATGCTTTTTTGAATCCGCGGTCTCGATCATCTTCGCTTTGATCCGCGCCATCGCGGTCGTGACCGACGTCAAAGTCTTCGCCGGGGCCAAGCGATCCAAATCGGGTTGGGTGGGCATTTCGATATTCGCGCTCACGCGATCGGCCCACTTGCCGGCATGAAGAATCAATTCCTGACTCGCGCCCGCGACAACTTTCAAGTGAATGTAGCCGTTGAACTTATGCGTTTCGCGCAAACCCCGCACCGCGCGAACGAGCTGTTCCATCGTCGCATCGGGGCTTTCAATGATGCCGGAGCTTAAGAACAAACCCTCGATGTAATTGCGGCGATAAAACTCCAACGTGAGCCAGATCACCTCTTCCGGCGAAAAGCGCGCGCGCTTCACGTCGCTCGACACGCGATTGATGCAGAATTTGCAGTCGTAGATGCAATAGTTGGTCAAAAGGATCTTCAAAAGACTGATGCAGCGACCGTCGGGGGCATAGCTGTGGCAGATTCCCATGCCCTCGGCATTGCCCATCCCACCCTCTTGCCGTTGGCGTTTACCGCCGCTGCTCGAGCAAGACGCGTCGTACTTGGCCGCGTCCGCCAGGACCGACAATTTCTTTTGCAGCAATGAGGAGGGGCCGACGTCGTTCCACATAACTTACATATAACTTACACGTACGTGTAAGTCAAAGCCATGAGCGGAATCTGGACCGCCGGCTAAATATCGAAAGTCAGTGGCAAAGTCGCGATAAAAGTGGCCCCGCGCCCGGGCGTCGATAGGACTTTCAGCGCTCCGCCGTGCGAGTCCACGATTTGCCGGCTGATGAACAGCCCCAAGCCCAGCCCGCTCGCTTCATTGGCCGTCACGGCCCGTTCGTAGCGCTCGAAGATCCGCTCTTGATCCGCGGGGGCGATTCCGGGGCCGTGATCGCGCACGCTGATCTCGATGCCCTGGTTGACCGCGTGCGCGCGCACCTCGACCGGCGCGCCGCGGCCGTATTTGATCGCATTGGCCAAAAGATTGTTGATCACTTGCTCCAGGCGTTGGGCGTCGCAAGTGAGAATCAAATCGGGTTCGCAATCCAAAGTCGCCTGAATGCCCGCCGCCATGAACTGCGCGGTGAACGATTCATAAGAGCGGATGACCAAATCCGAAATCGAACTCAAGCCCAACTCCAAACGCAAGCGGCCCGTCGCGATCCTGGAAACGTCGAGCATGTCGTCGATCAACCGCGTGAGTTGAACGATCTGACGGCCGATGACCGAAGACATCTCGCGCGCGCTTCCGACGGAAAGCGTTCCGTCCTTGGCCCGCGCCAGTTGGCGTTCGAAAAGCTGCTGTTGCAGTTTCAGCGCCGTCAAAGGCGTGCGCAACTCGTGCGAGGCGATCGACATGAA
>DAISHW010000004.1:24458-26014 GCA_036822295.1 Bdellovibrionales bacterium
CGGGTGCGCTCGATCACTCGGCGCTCCAGGCTTTCATGCGCCATGCGAAGCTTGTCCTCCGCGCGTTTACGCTCGGTGATGTCGCGGGTGACCTTGGAAAAACCGTGCAGCCGTCCCGTCGAATCGTGCAAGGCCGTGATCACGACGTTCGCCCAAAAGCGGGTTCCGTCTTTGCGTACGCGCCAGCCTTCATCTTCGAAGCGCCCGGTCGTGGCGGCCTCGCGCAATTCGTACTCGCATTTGCCGATGGCGACATCCTCGGCGTCGTAGAAGACCGAGAAGTGGCGTCCGCAAATCTCGGCGGACTCGTAACCCTTCAGGCGCCGCGCGCCTTCGTTCCAGCTGACGATATTTCCTTCGGTATCCAATGTGATGATCGAATGGTCTTTGACGTTCTCGACGATCAGGCGGAAGCGCTCTTCGCTTTCGCGCAACGACTGTTCGGCGCGGCGCCGCTCGGTCAGATCGCGCGTGATTTTGGCGAAACCCACCATGCGGCCGTGCTCGTCGAGCAGGCGGGTGATGACGACGTTGGCCCAAAAATGCGTGCCGTCCTTACGGATGCGCCAGCCTTCTTCCTCGTAGCGCCCGGTCTCGCGCGCGATGCGCAGTTCATTCTCGGGATGGCGGCGTTCGACGTCCTCGTTCGAATAAAATACTTTGAAGCTCTTGCCGATGACCTCGTGGGGTTTATAACCTTTGAGAAGTTCGGCGCCCAAATTCCAAGTCATCACGTGACCGTCGGGATCGAGCAAGAAGACCGCGTAATCCTTGATGCTGGTCACGAGCAGGCGGAAATACTCCTCTGAATCGTGGCGGGGGCGCGAAAGCTCAACCGAGTCCATTGACCGGCCCTTCCACGGCGGAATCGAGCATCGCGTACATTTCGTTCAAGTCGATGGGCTTGCGCAGGTATCCGTGGACGCCGGTCCGGTTGAAATCGGGCGGCAGCGCCGAGATCATGACGACGGGAACTTTCTGCAAATGGGTTTGCTGATTCTTCCAACCGAGAAACTGAGTGCCGTCCATTTCGGGCATCATCACGTCGAGAAGGATGACGTCGAAGCGCGCGCCCTCGCCCAACCGGCGTTGAGCGAGCGCTCCGTTTTCCGCTTCTTCGACCGCGTAGCCCTCCATCTCGAGGGCGCGGCGAAGCAGAAAGCGAATATCGAAATTGTCGTCGACGACAAGGACGCGGCGCATGCGCCAATGTTCTTCTAGGTCAGATCAAAGAGCAAGAACTCGCTGTCTTTCCGGGCTTGGATCTTGAGCGCAGGCTCTTCCGCCGCGGCCAGGGCGTCGCCGGCTTCGAGCTCTTCGCCGTTCACCGCGATTCGGCCTTTGATCAGCTGCACCCAGGCCGCGCGACCCGGACGCAGGTCGAAATTCAATTCACGCCCCTGAGCTAAGCGTGACGCGTGGATATCCGCATCTTGTTTAATGCGAATCGACCCCTCGCGCCCGTCTTTCGACACCACCAATACGGACGGATTCTTATTCAGCGCTTCTTGAAACGACTTCTGGTTGTAAGTCGGCTCCCCGCCGCGCGATTCGGG
>DAISHW010000005.1:0-641 GCA_036822295.1 Bdellovibrionales bacterium
TTGCCCGCCGAGCCGTTCCTGAAACAGGTTCTGACGCTCGTTGAACAAGACAAAATCGAAGAAGCGATCACCTTCTGCTCGGCCAACGAGAAGAAACCCCTGGCTTATATCGTGAAACGCGTTCTTGAGAAATCGGACCGCGATGACCAAGCCATCGAAAGCTCGCTCGACATCGCTTCTTCCGAGGTCGCTCCGAAGCTGATGAAAGGCCTGGGGCACTTGGCGATGGTTTCCAACGTCGTGACCTTGATCGGTCTGCTCGGTACGGTCGCCGGTCTGATCACCGCGTTCCGCGCCGTGAGCTTCGCCGACGTCGCTCAGAAACAGACGTTGCTGGCCGAAGGTATCTCGATCGCCATGACCGCCACGATGCTGGGCCTGATGTTCGCGATCCCCACCATGATCGCTTACTCGTTTCTGCACGCGAAACAAGGCCAACTCTTCTCTGAAATCGATCAGTGCTCGCAGAAATTGATCGAAGCTTTGAAGAGCCGCATCTACATGCCTTACAAAGGCTTGACGGCTTACCCGAGCAACTTGAACGCCGACGCGCTCAAGAAGTCGGGCGGTCCGGCGCCGAAGGTGTCGTAATATGCGGGCGATGAAGTCTCGCTCTTCGGATGCGACCTTTGATTTGAACC
>DAISHW010000005.1:651-25928 GCA_036822295.1 Bdellovibrionales bacterium
CGTGTCGATCGTACCCCTGCTCCTCCTCTCGATCGCGTTCGTGCAGGTGAAGATGATCGACACGTCGGTCCCGCAAGTGGTGGCGGAAGCCTCTGAGCGGGCGAACGACAAGTCGCAGGCCACGGTTGCGTTGAAGGTCTCCAAAGAAAAAGGCTTCATGTTCGAGGTCACCAAAGACGGTCAAACGACTCCCACGACGATCGGCAATAAAAACGGTCAGTGGGATCTCGAGGCGCTGCACGCCGCGGCCTTCACGGTGAAGGAAAAACATCCCGAGGTTCTGCGATTGGATTTGAACCCGGATGCCGATGTGAATCTGAATGAGCTGGTTTCGGTCATGGATAAACTGCGCCGGAATCCGGAAGGCAAGAAAGTGACTTTCAAAGATCCCGAAAGCGGTCAGAGCATTGAAACGGAACTGATGTTCCCCAGCGTTCTGTTCGCCAACGTGATCGGTAACTAGAGGTAGCAGATGGCTCGCCGTGGACTCTCAAAATATATGGATCGCCGAACGCCTTCGAGCTTCAAGATCCAAATCACTTCGCTGGTCGACATGTTCGTGATCCTGCTCGTGTTCCTGCTGAAGAGCTATTCCACGAGCCCGGTGAACATCACGCCCAAAGACGGTCTGCTGATTCCGGAATCCACCGCCACGGTCGATCCGGTCGACGTCGTGAAGCTCGTCGTCGCCCAAGACGGCGTGTTCGTCGAAGAGAAGAAGGTTTTAGATCTCGAAAAAGGCCGCGTGCCGGCTTCGGTCGTGGACGCGAACGATCCCTCGTTCCTGCGCGCGCTTTATGAAGCGCTCGATGAACGCGCGAAACTGGCCAAATCGATTTCGAAAGTGAACGACAGCTTTGAGTTCGACGGCAAAGTGTTGATGCAAGCCGATCGCAATCTGCCCTACGACGTGCTCCAAAAAATCATGTACACGTCGATGATGGCGGGCTACGCCGACGTCAAGCTGGCGGTCGCCCAAAAATAATTCGGCGCGAAAACAAGCCTTTTTCGTCACCGCCTTGAAATATTGACCGTGCTGAAACCCTGCCTCGCGCGGGGTTTCTTGCTTTTGGGGACTGGATATTGCTTCATGCGATCTCGATGAAATCGGTATGGATTTTCATAACATTGATTCTGGTCGGCGCTTGCAATTCCAAGCGTTCGGCCGGCCCCGTGCCGGCGCCGCGATCCCAGGAAAGGGGCGCCGTCCAGGCGTCGAAGCCCGTTCCCATTCCGCCGAAGCTCAGTCTGATTTGCGCCGAAGGCGCGGATTGCCCCGCCGGCGTGGGCGCTTTGGTGTACGGTGACTTCAAAGGTTCGACTTCGCTCTTGGTTTGCACGGCATTCTTGGTTTCCGAAAGCACCGTGATGAGCAACGCGCATTGCGATCATTTACAAGATCGTCCCGGATACTTCGTTCTTCCCGCCGAGGCCGGCAAAGATCCGCGAGTGATCCCCCTCAAGTCCGTCGAGCGGGTGAACGGCACCGACGTCGCGGTGTTCACGCTGAGCCAACCCATACTCGAAGCGCCACCGCTGCCTTTGGAGTTCGACGCGCCCGCGGCGGTCAAATCGGCGAGCGTTTACGTTTTGAACGCAACGGCGGAGAAGTGGCAAATTGAAAAACGCCGGTGCCATTTCCGCCGCCACGAAATGTACTTTCCTTACGAGCTCGCGGAATCGCCGACCGTTTTGCACGGTTACGATTGCGGCAACGATCGCGGACACTCGGGCGCGCCCTTGATCTTCGCCGGCCGGCAAGGCGCGAGTGCGGTGTTCATGGCGTTTGGCCGCTACGACAATCATTCTTATTCGACATTCGCCAACCTCCGTTGCTACCACTTGCCGGGTGCGGCCGCGCGCGATTGTCAGCCCGTGACCGCCGAGATCACCGCGCGGCGTTTTGACGAGGCCAAAGATCGCGCGTTCATGGCCGCTTCGTCTTCGCCGTATCGTTATCCGTTGAAGTCGACCTTGGGCGCCGAGGAGTTTGAGATTGTCGATCATCCGGCGTGCCGACAAGACGCGGAGTTTGTATTTCGCAAAGTGCGCATGGATTATGATCTGTGGGGCGCGCCGTCGCTCACCGTGCTTTCCGAAGCGCGCGCGCCGCTCGCGGTATCGACCGCCCCTCATGCGTCGGCGACGGTCACCGCGAGTGTCACCTGGCCGGCGCCCCAGGGCGAGTACGTGAGTCCGGAAAAAGACCTGCGCACTCAATGGCCGACGACCTTTAGCATTGATCTTCCGATTTGCTCGCGCTAACTTTTAGGCATCGTGGACATGATCATCGAACTCGGCGCGCAGCTGATCAATCTGTTTCAACATCTTCCCGAACATCTGCAGATGTGGGCCGTGGATTACGGCGTGGGTCTTTACGCGATTCTGGCGTTGATCGTGTTTTGCGAGACCGGCCTGGTGGTGACGCCGTTTTTGCCGGGGGATTCGCTTTTGTTCGCGACCGGCGCGTTGCTGGCGCATCAAATCCCGGGTCTGGATCTTGGAACGATGTGCGTGATTCTGATTCTTGCGGCTGTGCTGGGCGATATGGTGAATTACCATGTTGGCAAGTTCGTGGCTCCGCGCATGTTCAAATACGAGAACTCGCGTTGGTTGAACCGTAAACATTTGGATCGTACGCATGCGTTTTATGAAAAGCACGGAGGAAAGACGATCATCCTTGCGCGCTTCATGCCGATCGTACGCACCTATGCCCCGTTCGTGGCGGGCCTGAGCGGCATGCGCTATTCGTCGTTCTTCTTTTACAACGTGATCGGGGCGATCGTGTGGGTCGTGTCGTTCACTTGTTTGGGTTTTTTCTTCGGCAATTTGCCCACGATCAAAGCCAATTTCCAATACGTGATCTTGGCGATCATCGCGCTTTCGGTTTTGCCGATCGGAATCGAGTATCTTCGCGCCCGCCGGCAAATGCCGCCGGCGACCTGAATTTCATATTAGTAATGGCTGGCGACGGCCCGAGAGTTGGTGCCACTGGCGATCTGCGCGCGCGCCAGGTCTTCAAAGATGCGGTTCAACCCGGTGTAGCAGTTGCGGCCCGCCGCGCGATTCAAACTGCTCGAGCGGTCGTACGCGCATTTGAGTTGCTCTCCCGCGGCCAGGCCGCCATGGCGTTTCACGCAGCCCAAGGAAACGACGGCGCGTTTGCAGATATCGCGGATTTCCGCGGTTTTGCGCGCGGCCATCGTGCGATCGAACCAGGAAGCCGAAGCCGCGTGACGGATCTTGCCGATCCAAAAAACAAGCAAACCGTCGACGCGATCCAAGTTCCCTTTGGCGCGGAACTCGCCGTAGCAGCGGATCGTGGCCGGCGTCACGTCCTTCGCGCACGAGGTAAATTCGGAATGCTTCGCATCGCAGAACGCGCCGAACTTCTGCCACACGCCGCGCTTGGTGATGCCGTGGAAACCATTGGCGGCGCCGAAGACCGAGTACACGTTTCCATCCGAGCAAATGTAAGGGTAAGTCTGTCGCACATGTTGCGCCGCCAGCGGTTGCAACCAGAGCAGCACCAATAGAAAAGCAAAAAGCGGCGAGTGTTTCACTACGAGACACATGGAAGTTCTGTGCATGCGTTCAAGCATTGCAAACTGCGACCCACACCAAAACGCGATGGATTCACGCCCGCGCGCGAGTTCTGTATTGAAGATGTACATTGTAGATTTAGGGCGAACCTTAAAAAACTGGTGGCCGAGGACGGAATTGAACCGCCGACACAAGGATTTTCAATCCTCTGCTCTACCAACTGAGCTACCCGGCCATCTCTATTCGAGGTTCATGTCGTTTAGCGTCGCGGGACGGAACCTGTCAAACGTTCCGCAGACTTGGCGCGTTGCGCCCTCAAGCCTTGCTAAGGGCGTGGTCCAAGTCTTTGAGCAGGTCGCTTTGCGTCTCGATACCCACGCTCAAACGAATCAAACTATCGGAAATTCCCAGGCTCTTTCGGGTTTCCGCGGGCACCGACGCATGGGTCATGATCGCCGGGTGATTCACCAGGGATTCGACGCCGCCTAAGCTTTCCGCGAGCGAGAAGATGCGAACATTTTCCAAGAACGCACGCGCTTGTCCCAAGCCTCCGCGGATCACGAACGAAACCATGCCGCCAAAGCCGCTCATCTGGCGCTTCGCCAATTCATGATGCGGGTGGGACGTCAGACCCGGGTAAATCACGCGTTCGACCTTGGGGTGCCGGCTCAAAAACTCGGCGACCGCCATCGCGTTCTTGCCATGGGCTTGCATGCGCACGGCGAGTGTCTTCAGGCTGCGCATGCACAAGAAGGCGTCGAAGGTCGAACCCACGGGCCCCACCGCGTTCGAGAAGAAGAAGATTTTTTCGGCAAGGGCGGGGGAATTCACCACCATCACGCCGCCTACCACGTCGCTATGGCCGTTGATGTACTTGGTGCTCGAGTGCACGACGATGTCGGCGCCGAGTTCCAAAGGCCGTTGAAAATAGGGGCTCATGAAGGTGTTGTCGACCGCGACCAACAATCCTTTGGCACGCGCGCGCTCCACCAGCGCCGCGATATCGACCAGTTTGAGCATCGGATTGGTCGGCGTCTCAAGCCACAAGAGTTTCGTGTTGGGTTTGATCGCGCCGTCCAGGTTTTCAGGCTTGGTCAGATCGACGTAAGTGAATTCATAGCCGTTAGGGCGCAAAACTTTATCGAACAAGCGGAACGTGCCGCCGTACATATCGTCGCCCGCCACCACGTGATCGCCCGCATTCAAAAGCTGCATCGCGATCATCGTCGCCGAAAGGCCCGAGGCGAAGGCGAATCCGTGTTTGCCGCCCTCTAGGCTCGCGATGCAGTCTTCATAGGCTTTGCGGGTCGGGTTGTGGGAGCGGGAATACTCATAACCTTTATGCACGCCGGGCGAGGACTGCACGAACGTCGACGTCAGATAAACCGGAGTCATGATCGCGCCGGTGGTCGGATCCGGGGATTGACCGGCGTGAATGGCGCGCGTTTCGAAGCCGAATTCCCTATCGCTCATATTCATTTGCTGAACTCTTTGTCTTTCTCTTCAAAGTGAAGGGCGTGCAGAACCTTGTTGATGCGATCGATGGGATCTTTGCTGTCCGGAATACCGGCTTTGGTCATGCACTCGCGCACGACCCGTTCCTGCGGCGTCTCTTTCAGCAGCTCGTCGACCAACGTCTCTAGAATTTTAAGTTTTTCGACGGTCATCGTTCCCCCTGTCCTCATTCGTAACCAGGGCACGGCGATTTAGGTAGATTCAATGCGAGAAGTCGCGATCCGTCAGGCTTAAGTGCTCGCCTTTGCGCAATAGGATCGATTTGCGCCCTTTTCCCGTCGGCGAAGTCCACTCGAGTTCATGAAGGCGATTCGCTTCAACGGCCAGAGACAACGGGGCATAGCCCATCGGCCGGCCGTTCAGCCGAAAGTGATGCCAGTGATGGGTCCGAAATGAAAGCGTGGCGATGCGAAACAAGTCGGTGCTCTGGCTCGCGCCCGGCGCCATCAACAACAGCGCCGCCGCGAAGCTGGCGGCGATTTGCGGAAGGCGCGCTCGAGTTTTCGATTTCGCCACCATGGTGCGCGCTTCCATCTGTTTCAGACGCGCGATTTGATTCTGGCGTTCAAGGACCTTTTCACCCAAACGCGCGCGAATCAAAGGCTTCGATGGGTTTCCGCGAATGGCGCGTTTGGAGGGTTCGATTTGCAAATAGGGCGAGGACGAATCGATCCCCGCGCCTCGGCCGTTCAAATACTGTTCGATGCGACCGAGCGAGAAGAGATCGGACGCAAAAGACGCTTTTTCGCCGGCCAACCGCTCCGGTGAGGCGAATTCGGCGGTCATGCGCCTCTCCAAGCCGCAGTTGGCCAAGCCGAAGTCGAGCAAGCGCAAACGTCCTTCGCGATCGATCATGATGTTGCGTGGGCTCAAATCGCCATGAAACGATCCGTACCGGTAAAGATCGAGCAGCCCCAATTCGGCTTGCGCCATGATTTCACGGGCTTCGGCGTCGGACAGCGGCGCGCCCTGAAGAAGTTCGTAAAGTGAAACGCCGTCGACAAACTCCAAGATCAACGTGGGATGTCCGTCGATGCGTTCAAACGACAGCAAACGCACGCAATGGGGGGAATGCACGCGGTTGAGCGAGTCGAACTCTTGTTTCCACAGATTGACCGCAGTCTTGGAATGCAGAATCTTCGCGGCCACGGTTTGTTCAAGACCGGACGCCCGATCGCGGCGTAAAGCCTTGAAAACTCGGCCTTGATTCCCTTCCCCCAGTTTCTCCGACAACTCGTATTTGATCATCGATGACCACATGTCCGGCGGAGATTTCAATTTCCGGACCAGCCCGACCCGGCGTCGCGGTACTCCTGAATCTCGCGCGCCTTCGCGATCTCGCGCCGGCAAGCGGGCGAGACGGCGTTCAAGGAATGCCGCCCCACCCTGAGCTCATTGGCGGCCTTTCGGCAGATTTCGTCGAGTTCAGCGCGGAGCTTCGCGCGCGAGCGCTCGCTCGGGTGAAGGCCCCAGCGCGTCTCGAGCCCAAGGGTCTCGTAGCAGGCTTCGGGAACTTTGTTCTGACGAATTTGCAAGCGGCAGGCGGCACGGGCGATCTTCAGGTCCTCGAATTCCTTGCGCAACTCGTGAACTTCCTTGCCGGTGCGCCGCTCGGCCAGGCGGTCGACGTAAAGCCTCTCGAGCGTTGCCGCGGTCACTCCCGAGTTGAAAAGTAAAAGGCTGAACGCAAAGCGGAGCATCATCCTCCCATCTGCCTTTCCAGTTCCCGCAGCAGCGGGACTAACAGCAGCAGCAAATAGGCCGGGAACTGAAAGAGCAACAGTGGAATAAGCACTTTGAACGGCAACGCGGCCAAGTGCAGGTCGAGCTGGTGGGCCGCGGCCGCTTCGGTTTCATCCTCGAGCGCCCGCAGGGCTTCGAGCGTCGGCTGGCCGGCGCAACCGCGACGGATCAAATCCCAAAACCCGCGCGTGAGCGGTGAAGCGAAAGGCCTGACGTTCGCATCCGGGTTTTGTTGGAACGGAATCCAGCGCTCGCGCAAGGAATCGGCGAATGGATCATGTGCGCGAGACAAATATATAGAGACGGCTTCGCGAACGCCTTTGCCCGACTGCAGATGCCAGCGGGTCTCACGGAGCGCGCGCAGCAAAGGCGGAGTCAGATCTTCCATTTTACCCTTCCCGCCATCCAGCGCATGAGAAAAACTCCGCAGACCGACAACAAGCCAGAAATCATCGCGACATCGTGGACATTCGCCCACCCGTGCCGATGAACCGCGTAGACAGCCAATGCAAACTGCAGACACAGCAGAACTTGCGCTTGAATCGCGGTTTGGCGCACGGCTTGTCCGGACTTACGTCGAAAGGCGTCCGTTTTTCGGATCATCTCACGCAAATTCTTGAGGCGATCGAGCGCGGAATGCGCGGATTCAGCCAACGCGCGCATCTCGTTCAGCGTGCCGGAGTCAAAAATCGGATGTGAATCGAGCGCGGACGGTCCGCCGATGAAGAACGGCCGCAGCAAACGCGAGAATCGATCGCTCGATTCCCTCAAAGCGGCGTCGCGCGCGGCGGTTAACGAGTTGCCGAGCCGCAAATCGAGAATCCAACGATCGAGAAAAATCGGAATTTCCGCTCGAAGAGCGTCAATTTGTCGACGCTCAAGCCACTTCAACGCGGAAAACAGCGCCGCCACGCTCGCGAAGCATGCGAAAGCGGCGACAATCGGTCGATTCGCGCCGAGAAACGCGAGCAAAATCACGATCACGCACGCGCCGGTGCCGATTTTCGTCAATGCATGCGGCGAGATCAGCGCGCGCGAGTGAAATCCGCGCGCGATTCGCAATACGGACAACAATCCGAACATCGAAACCGGAAACAAAATGAGTGCCACGACAACCTCCGCATGCACTGAAAAGCAAAAAATGTGATTTTTTGTGAATTTGCTATTGACGGAGGTAGTCACCTCGTTAAACTGAAAGTGAAAGCAGCGTTGAGAAAACGGCTTGATAACTCATCCGAGGAGGAGACAAAAATGGCCAAGAAGAAAAAAATGGCGAAAAAAGCCACTAAGAAAAAAGCTACGAAAAAAGCAGCTCGCAAGAAAAAATAACTTCGCCGCATTTACATGCGAAGTTTGAAACCCTCGGCCGTAAGCCGAGGGTTTTTTATTTCTATAAAACCCAATGACGCTTTAAGCGTCTTTTTGCGGTTTTCCCTCTAGAAAAGCTTGGCTTTTATGCCTTCGGATTGAAGGAACTTGCGAATGACGGGGCCGTCGAGCGGCTCGAGTCTGCGGATCAATTCGTTCAAAAGCGCGATTGTTTTCTGCGCCTCGGGACTGCGCATCTTCTGGCTGAAGAACGCGCCGTCTTCCATGATCGTCGAAAGGTTCTTCACGATCCGGTGCACGTCCGGATCGCGCGACGTCTTCTCGAGCTGCTTCAGCATCTTGTCGAAGTTCACGACCAGCTTATTCATGGTATCGATAGTTTGAATGACGGAACCTTCGTTGCGGTTCACGAATTCCAGGACCTTTCCGGCCAAAGCGTAACTTTGCGAGATCAACTGATCGATTCGCGGCGGGTCTTCGCCGCGAACGGTCTGGCCGGGAGTGAATTCGGGTTTGTCCAAGCTTCCGGGACTGATCTCCAGGAACTTTTCGCCGATCACGCCGGCCAGGTTGATGAAGAAGCGGCTGTCGCCGCGCACACTGGACCAGGCCTTCTTGTCGATCGAGATGGTCATGACGAGTTTCACTTCCTCGCCGGTATCGGGCATGCGGAACTCGGGTTGAAAATCGATCGCGCGCACTTTGCCGACTTTGATCCCCATCACGCGTACGGGTGAGCCGACTTCGACGCCGCCCGCGAAGTTGTACGCCACCCGCAGTTCGTTCGCGTTCGAGAAAGGATTCAAGGATCCCAACGCGAAAGCGAAGGCCGCGACGAGTCCGACCGCCGCCAAGAACAGTATCCCAACCTTTGTCTGTGGTTTCATCGCCCTTTACCCCTCAGTAGAAATGCGAAAACACGTAAGTCAGCACGAAATCCAGCGTGATGATCGCGACCGACGACACCACCACGGCGTTGGTCGTCGCCAGGCCCACGCCTTCGGCGCCGCTGCGGCAGCGGAAACCGAAAAAACAACTCACCAATGGGATCACCGCGCCGAAGCAGGCGCCTTTGACGCCCGCAAACACCAGATCCTGAAAGTCCACGAACGCGCGCATGCTCGTGATGAACGCCCCGCTCGAGTACCCGAGTTTGTACTCGCTCACTAGCATAGCACAATACAAACAGACCAAATTGGCAATCAGGCTCAAGACGAAGCCGCCGACCACGCAGGCGAAGAAGCGCGGAACCACCAGGAAGCGCACGGGGTCGATTCCGAGCATGCGAAGGGCGTCGACTTGTTCCGTGACTTGCATGGATCCGACTTCCGCGGCGAGCCCCGCGCCCACGCGTGAGGTTAACAGAAGAGACGAGACCACCACGCCAAGTTCGCGTAATATCAAGAGTGCCGCAAAACCGGGAACCAGCGCATCGTTCTGAACTACGATCTTCATGTGGAACGATGACTCGATGATCGTGACGACCGCTGCGAAACAAACGCAGAACAAAATCACCGGCAAACTCTGCCAAGTGACGAACTCGAGCTGCTGAAAGATGTCTTTCATGCGGTAAGGAGGCGACAAAATCGCTTTCGCACTCCTCCAGGCGTAAAATCCGAAGTCGGCCACCACCGTCATCAAACGCCGCCCCAGAACATATCGAGCGCGGTTTCGCTCAGTAAGCTCGTGAACCAGTCGGCGACAACGATCCCCACCATCGTCAAAACGGCGGTGCTGACGACCGCGCGGCCCACGCCCTTGGCGCCGCCCGTCGCGGTGAAGCCTTTGTAAGTGCAAACGGCCGCCAGGATCAGCGCGAACACCAAACACTTGAAGAGCCCGTTGCCGATCGAAAAGAACGAAACGATCGTGGGAATGTGGCGCAGATATTCATCGGGATTGATGCCAGAGAACAACGCGCCCATCAGCAGCCCGCCGAAGATCGACATGAACAGGCCAGCGGCCAGCAAAAAGAAACTCGAAACGATGATGCCCAGAAACCGGGGCAGAATGATTTCTTGAATCGGATTGGCGCCCAAGCAGCGGATGGCGTCGATTTGCTCGGTCACGCGCATGGTGCCGAGCTCGGCCGAAGTGAACGCTCCGACTTTTCCGCTGAGCAGGAACGCGATCAAAAGCGGGCCGACTTCGCGAACCGTGCCGCTGGTGGACAGGCCGCCCAGGTAGCCGAGCGCGCCGAAGGCCTTGATCTGCATGGTGAACTGGACGGTCATGATGGCGCCCACGAAGAATCCCGCCATGGCGGGGGCCGGAAGACTCTGCAATGTCACTTTCCAGATTTGCTCGCAAACGCTTTCCAACGTGCAGGGCGAGCGCCAAGCGGTGCGCACGACCTCGCGGACGAACAGAATGCAGGCGCCGATGTCGTCTAATATATCAGTGAGCGCCTTCAGCATCCAATGCCTCTTTTAAAAAGTCCTTCGTCAGCTCATGCCGGCTCTTCTTGAGCCCTTCGGGCGAACCTTGATCGACGATCTCGCCTTTATCCAAAACGATGATGTGGTCGGCGATTTCGAGCGCGCATTGCATATCATGGCTGACAACTAGTGAAGTGGTCTTCAATTTTCTGGACAGCTCGAATATAAGCCGGTTGATCGCCCTTGTCGTGACCGGATCGAGCCCCGTGGTGGGCTCGTCGAACAGCAAGATGCGCGGGCTCACGGCCACCGTGCGCGCCAGACTCACGCGTTTCTGCATTCCGTACGAGATCTCTTGCGGCATTTTGTCTTCGACGTCGATCAAATGCACGAGCGAAAGACATTCGCGCACGCGCGCTTGCACTTCTTTTTCGGTCAGTTCGGGCGAGTGTTTGCGCAAGCCGAACGCGACATTCTCGAATACGCTCAGCGAATCGAAAAGCGCCGGATGTTGAAACACCATTCCGCATTTCTTGCGGATCGGGAAGAGCTGCTCCTCTTTCAATTGCGAAACGTCGACCTCGTCGATCAATATCGCGCCGCTGGTGGGTTGCAAAAGCCCCACGATGTTTTTCAGCAGGACGCTTTTGCCCGTGCCGGAAGTGCCTAGGATGAACAGGATCTGACCTTCGGGCACGGAAAAGGTGATCCCCTTCAATATTTCGCGCTCGCCGAAGCTCTTGCGCACTTCGCGGAATTCGATCATGCCGTGCCCTCGGTCAGCGGGCCTTCCAGGCTGCCGCGAATGAATTGCGCGACGCGCGCGTCACGATGGGCAAGAGTCTCTTCGCGACTGCCGGTGACGATCAATTCGCCGTCGACCACCATGACGATGCGATCGGCCATTTGATAGGCGCGGCCCATGTCGTTGGTCACCGCGACAACGGTCGAACCTTGCTCGATCTTCAATTGCAGGATCAGGTCGACGATGCGCCGGCTGGTGATCGGATCCACACCGGCGGTCGGATCGTCGTACAGCACGATCTGCGGATCGAGCGCGAGCGCGCGGGCGATGCCGAGTCGCTTTTGCATGCCGCCCGAGATTTCATCGGGGAAAAGATCGCGCGCCTGCGGGATGCCGACCGCTTCCAAAAAAAATTTCACTTTGGCTTGAATTTCGACCTCGGAAAGCGAGGTCACTTCACGCAAGGGGAAGGCGATGTTTTCGCCCACCGTCATGGAATCGAAGAGCGCGTTCTTCTGGAACAGCATCCCCATTTTCAACAAGAGTTCAGTTTGCTCTTTGAACGAGATCGCGTGCAGGTCCTTGTTTTCGATCACCACCCGGCCGGAGTCGGGTTTGAGCAGGCCCGCGAACAGCTTGAGCACCACGGATTTGCCGAAGCCGCTCGGCCCGATCAGCACGATGCACTCGCCTTTACGGATTTCCAGGCTCACGCCCCTAAGAAGCGGCGACCCTCCAAACCCGATGGAAATATCTTGAAGAGCCAGTTGGACTGATGCCACGCTGCTTCGATTGTACAAAAGTTCGTGAGTCGAGCAAGGAACTTGTCTATTTTAAGTGTTCCGTTTCCCTATAATTTCGAAGGAAGGTTTCTCCTATGAAGCACATACGCAAGAAAATCACGGTGGTTGGCGCGGGTTTCGTCGGTTCCACCTGCGCGCATTGGGCCGCGCAAAAGGAGCTTGGCGACGTCGTTCTGGTCGATATCAACGACGGCGCCGCTAAAGGTAAAGCGTTGGATCTTTTCGAAGCGTCGCCGGTCGAGATGTTCGACGCGCGCATCACCGGCACCGCCGACTACAAAGACACCGCCGGTTCGGATGTCGTGATCATCACCGCGGGACTGCCGCGCAAGCCGGGCATGAGCCGCGACGATCTGCTCGCCACGAACGCGAAGATCATGAAAGAGGTCTGCAAGGGCGTGCGCGAACACTCGCCGAACGCGGTCGCGATCATCGTTTCGAATCCGCTCGACGCCATGGCTTATGTCGCCATGAAAGAACTCGATTTCCCGCGCGAGCGCGTGATCGGCATGGCCGGCGTGCTCGATGGCGCCCGCTTCCGTTCGTTCATCGCCGAAGAACTCAAGGTCAGCGTCAAAGACGTGCAAGCCTTCGTACTCGGCGGTCACGGCGACACGATGGTGCCGATGCCGCGCCACTGCTCGGTCGGGGGCGTTCCGCTGCTCGAAATCTTGCCGAAAGATCGGGTCGATGCGCTCGTGAAGCGCACCCGCGAAGGCGGGGCCGAGATCGTCGGCCTGCTGAAAACCGGTTCGGCGTACTACGCGCCGTCGGCCAGCGCGGTGCAAATGGCGGAAGCCATCATTCGCGATCAGGGGCGCATCTTGCCGTGCGCGGCATATCTGCAAGGTGAGTACGGCATCAAAAATCTGTTTATCGGCGTGCTTTGTAAGCTCGGTGGCAAAGGTCTTGAGCAAGTGCTTGAGGTCAAGCTGAATGACGAAGAGCGCGCGGGCCTGGCCAACTCCACCAAAGCGGTGGAAGAGCTGGTCACGGCTCTCGGTAAACTGAACGTATAGATTATCGGTAACATAAGAGTTGGCGGCAGATTGTAAGATCTGCCGCCGGCCTTCCCTGTACTCTCTGCAAAGCCCTAAGAAACGTTTCTAAAAAACGGCCCTTTTCCTTCTGCAACCAAATCCAAACATGCTTAATGCAACTCGTCATCACATGTTGTCGGATTCAGAGTTCAAACGAGAAGAGGGTTTATGCGACTGCTTTTTTTCGCGACACTTCTGGCCATTTCCGGCCTGGGGCATGCGCGTCCCGATCTGAGCAAAGCGACGCGCGATCCGCGCCAACTTTCAATCATAGTCAGCGATCTGGACGAATCGTACTTTCACGGAATCGGTCACTACCGCGTGCGCCGCATGCCGAACCCCGAGGTTCCGGGATTCGGTTCTTTTTCAGGAATGCCCGAAGAGGTCGCCGTTCCGGTCTATGACTTTGACGGGAATCTGGGCTTAAAGGTTTCCGAGCTTCTTGGCGAGATGAAGAACGGCCAGTTCAAACCATCCGCCGCGGTTCAAGAAGTGACCTTACGCAACGGGATCAAATTCAGGCCCGGCTTTTATTACTTCGATCGAGCCTGGGGCTACGCTGAGTTCCGCGAGCGCGAGGACGCCGAGACCGGTTGGATCGAAAGCCAGGTCGCCGAAAAATTGGCAAGCGGCACGCCTTTTCTGATGGAAGGCGCGGTTCTTCTCTCGCCGGCGTTCGATGAAAAATGGGCGGATCGCGTGAGCGGCGCCATCTTGACCAAGCGGGGAGCGAGCCCTCAAGAAACTCGCCGCGCCATCGAGTTGATCCGCGACGAGCTCGCGATGGGCCGGCGCAGCTTGCCGGACGAGGCCTTCGTGAACCTTCAGCATCGCTCGGCGTTTGAATTCGCCGATTCCAAGCATCGTTACAACGACAAACTCTATCAGTCCTTGAGTCGCCGCATGATGAAGTCGCATGAGGTGCCGCACTTTTTGATCATGATCGAGAACGATCGCCGCATGCTGGAGGATATCGACGCCAAAATGCAGTCGATGGCCAATCGCGGGGTGTTCGCGAACCCCGTAGTGCCGATTTTAGTCAACCTGGTCGAGCCCGAGGTCTTCGCCAATCCCGCGGGCATCGATTGGGATCGCAGCCGGTTGGAGAGCGTGAAGCCCGTGTCTCGAGTCACGGTGTATTGGCCGAACGACACGGAAAGAACCGATCGCCTGGAACGCGTTTTCGAGCTCGCGCTCGGACTGTCGCGCGACGAGGCCTTGAAGCTCTATAAAAGCAAGGTGGGCGCTTACGCCTGCCGTGATTTGCTGGTCGGCAAATTCACAAGAGAGGCGCGCCCATGAGAACTGTGACGCTGGGTCTGGCGCTTCTGATTTCGTTGTCGACGCTTCCCGTTTCCGCCGCGAAAAAAGACAGGAGCGGGGCCGATTGCTCTTCGATTCTGGTGGAGGGCTTGTCGCGTGAGCAGGCGTATATCCTGCAAATCGCGGGACGGCTCGCGGCCTATGCCCAATTGCCGAAATTGAATACGGTGAAGATGCGGCTTTTCGCGCTCGATGAAAGCGCGGGCCAGGACGTGGTCGCGCAAATGCTAGGGGCTTATGGTTTGGACAAAGACGACTGGAGAGCCGCGCAAAGCGTCGAGTTCCCGGAAGGTGCGCCGTTGCTTGGCACGTCGGCGTTTTCCAAGCTCGTGCGCTCCGAAAAATTCGGGCTCAACAAGCAACAGCGCAAAACCTTTGAAAAGTTGAACGAAGCCGCGGTGGAAGCCCGGCAAATGGCGAAGACCGCGCTCATTTTGATGGAAGAAGCCTTCGCGTTCGGCAAGGGCCGTTTGATGACGGAAAATGAGCTCAATCTGGCTTTGCAGGGCTACGTTCGCGATCCGCAAATCACGCTGCAATCGCTGCTGGCGCTCGGCAAGAGTGAAGGCCCGACGCTGCGCGCGTGGCGCTATCAGATCTTTCTGACCCGCGAGCGCGTGGGGGCCTATTTGCGAGCTTCGCTTGAGATGAAGTTCATCGATTACTCCTCGATGCTCGGCGAGATTCCTGAGGACGACTTGCAGATCGTCGCCTATCTGGCCGAGACGCTGGGCACGACGGCGGACGATATGGCGTTTTATTTCGGTGAGAAAGGCTTGATGGCTTCGGTCGGCGATTTTGTCGACGACGTCGTGGCGGGCAACGAACGCAAATTCCGCAACAAAGTGAATCGCCGTATCTACACGAAGGCGCGCACCGAGCGCATGCTGAACGCGATTCGCGAGGCGAACGACTTGATCTTGATCAAGCTCGCCGAGAATCAGAAACTCACCGGGTTCGCCGAGATCGAGCGTCTGGCCAAAGATCTGAACGCGCCGATCATCGTGGCGCCGGCGTTCTCGGAGATCAATCTGATCCCCGCGATCAACACGCACCTGTTCTACAATCCGCGCGTGCACATCATGGTGGATCCTCAGCTGCAGATCGACAAGAACACGTATCTGGTCAACCACGGCACGATGGACAAAGTCGAAAACCCTCTCGTCGGGCTGGATCAGCTCTATCAACCGACCGACCGGGTGATCGTGTTCCACCCGAAAGTCGTTTCGAAGACCACGCCGTCGGGTTCATACGACGCGCAGAACGGCTATCTGACCACCACGGGATCGATGAGCGATCCGGCCTATCGTAGCGAGTTCAATGTGGGCATGGTCACGGACTGGCGCGCGCAAATCACCGCCGAGAAGAATTTAGGCCTTACGGTTTTGTCGCGCCGTTACCCTCAGGCGGCTTTTTCGGGGATCACGGGCGCGGCCAACGGCTCCTCGGCGCGTCGGCTGCCGTTCACGCTGGCCCGCTACGGCAATCCCGAAGGTCTGTTCGACATGAACAAGATCTACGCCAAAGAAGGCGTCGTGCGCCTGAAGGCTTTGCCGGCGCTGGTGCTCGGGGATATCCACTTGGGCAACACCGATCCCGCGTTTTTGCAAGCGGCCTACGGAATTCTGCGCGACCTTGGCGCGATCGTCGAGAATCCGCGCTTCGGTCGGGTCAATGAATTCGAGTATGCGCCCGGCAAATTCCAAATCGGCGCGCTCGTATTCCACGATCTGATCGATGGCTCGCCCTTCAACGAGCACACGTTCGATCGCATCATCACGCGCGCGCAGATGGACAAGAGCGGCCAGCTTGAAATCGGCTCGCACATCCGTCCCGTGGCGAGTTTCTTGAATTTCTTGGGGATGCTTCTGCCGAACACCAAGTTCATCGTGCCGGTCGACAACCATGGCCACGATTGGATCGTGAAGGCGCTTGAAAAAGGCAAGCTCTCGGAAAACTTCCAGCGCAGCGAACTCGCGATCATGCTGCGCTTGATGCTCGAGACCGTCGAAAAAGGCGGCAATCCCTATGAACGCCTGCTGAGCTACTACGGCGTCGATTTGAGCCGCGTGATCTTCATGACCAACGAGCATTCGTCCTACCGCATCGGCATCGATTTGAACGACCCTGAAAAATTCTCGGTGCTACAGGGGACCGAAATCGGCCAGCACTCGCAAAACGGCGTGAACGGGGCGCGGGCGATCTCGGTGAAGGGCATGTTGGCCGCGTACTCTGCGATCGTGGGCGGTCACGTGCATTCGACGCAGGAGCTTGGCCAAAGCAAGCGGGTCGGTTCACTCACGCCGACAAGACAGAGCTATCACAAAGGGCCGTCGACCAACGACGCCTCGGTCGCGCTGATCTACAGTCCCGAAGCCATCCAGATGCTGCGTTTCGAGGGCGACAGTTTCATGCCGAACGGACCGGGTCAGTCGGCCGAGGAGTTCTTCCCTTCGGGCCTGCCGAAAATCAAAACTTGGCCGGGCGGTCCCGGCGGCGGCACGACCGACCAGTACCGTCACGATCCCCCGAAGCCCCGGCTCGCGCGCACGCGCTGATTTCGCGTTGCCCCGTCATGGACAACTCCTTCCGGAACCTGCTAGCGTGGTGGGTTCTGAGAGGAAAACTCCATGAATATTCACGAATATCAGGCCAAAGAGATATTGAAAGAGTACGGCATTCCGCTCCTGAAGGGGCAAATCGCCAATTCACCGGAAGAAGCGGTGAAGGCCGCGCAGGCGATCGGCGGTAACGTTTGGGTCGTTAAGGCCCAGATTCACGCCGGGGGCCGCGGGAAAGGCGGCGGCATCAAGGTCGCCAAGTCGATCGATGATGTCCGTAAATTGGCGACGTCGATCCTCGATATGACTCTTGTCACTCCGCAAACGGGACCGGAAGGTAAACTCGTCCGCAAGGTGTACATCGAGCAGGGTTGCGACATCAAAAAGGAATACTACGTGGCCATTCTGGTGGACCGTCATTACGGCCGCCCGGTGATGATGGCCAGCGCCGAGGGCGGCATGGACATCGAAGAGGTCGCCGAAAAACACCCGGAGAAGATCTTTAAAGTCGTGATCGACCCGGCGGTGGGCATGCAGCCGTTCCAGGCGCGTCAACTCGCCTATCGCCTGGGCTTCAAAGGCGGCGCGGCCAATAACGCGGTGAAAGTGCTGATGGGACTCGCCAAAGTCTTCAAGGAAAAAGACTGCTCGATGGCCGAGATCAATCCGCTCGTCGAAACCGGCGACGGCACGGTCATCCCGCTCGATTGCAAATTGAATTTCGATTCGAACGCTCTTTATCGCCACCCGCGCATCGTCGAATACCGCGATATCGGCGAGGAAGATCCGACCGAAGTCGAAGCCAGCAAACACGATTTGGCCTTCATCAAGCTCGAAGGCAACATCGGCTGCCTGGTGAACGGCGCGGGCCTGGCGATGGCGACGATGGATATCATCAAGCTCAGCGGCGGTCAGCCGGCGAACTTCCTGGATGTCGGTGGCGGCGCCAACAAAGAGAAAGTCACCGAGGCGTTCAAACTGATTCTGAAAGATCCGAGCGTGAAGGGAATCCTGGTCAATATCTTCGGCGGCATCATGAAATGCGACATCATCGCGGAAGGAATCATCGCCGCCAGCAAGCAACTGGGTCTTAAAGTGCCGCTTGTCGTGCGATTGCAAGGGACGAACGTGGAACTCGGTAAAAAGATTTTGCAGGACAGCGGTTTGAACATCGTGCCGGCGGACGATCTAGCCACCGCCGCCAAAGCGATCGTCGCCGCGGTGAAAGGGAAATAAACCATGTCGATCATGATCAACAAAGACACCAAAGTGATTTGCCAAGGTTTTACCGGCGCGCAGGGCACGTTCCACTCGGAACAAGCCATCGCTTACGGAACCAAAATGGTCGGTGGGGTGACGCCCGGCAAAGGCGGAACGAAGCATTTGAATCTGCCGGTCTTCGATACGGTCGACGAAGCCGTGAAAGTCACCGGAGCCAACGCCTCGGTCATCTACGTTCCCCCGCCGTTCGCGGCGGACGCGATCATGGAGGCGGCCGACGCGCAGATCCCGCTCGTCGTATGCATCACCGAAGGCATTCCGGTCATGGATATGGTCGCGGTGAAGCGCTACTTGCAGGGCACGAAGACTCGTTTGGTAGGTCCGAACTGCCCCGGGGTGATCACGCCGGGCGAATGCAAAATCGGAATCATGCCGGGCCACATTCACAAGCCCGGTCGTATCGGCGTGCTTTCGCGCTCCGGGACTCTGACTTACGAAGCCGTTTTCCAGCTTTCGGCGGTGGGCCTTGGTCAAAGCACCTGCGTAGGCATCGGCGGCGATCCGGTGAACGGCACGAACTTCATCGATGTCCTTGAGATGTTCAATAAAGACCCCGGCACCGACGCGGTCATCATGATCGGCGAAATCGGCGGCAGCGCCGAGGAAGAAGCCGCCGAGTACATCCAGCGTGAATTCAAGAAACCGGTCACCGCGTTCATCGCGGGCGCGACCGCGCCCAAGGGTAAACGGATGGGCCATGCCGGTGCGATCATCAGCGGAGGCAAGGGTACGGCCGAAGCCAAGTTCGAGGCTCTGGCCGCGGCGGGCTGTAAAATCGCGCGTAGCCCCGCGGACTTGGGGTCCACGCTCAAGGCGAGCCTGTAAAACCTGCTAAGATACTGATTTTACATTGCTAAGGTAGCTGCTTAGAACTATAACGCACGCAGTCAAATGCGTGCGTTTATTTACATACTTCTCATTTTTGTATGGCCTGTTTTTGCCGGCGAAATCTCGACGTTGAAGCTCGATTGCGCGGGCCGCTTGGTGGCGGCGGAACCGCGCGAGGTTCCTCGGCCGGGCTTCATGCTGCCCGCGATCGAAGGGTCGATCTCGGAGCGCGCGGCGCCTTACGTGGAAAAATATTATAAGAAGGCCCACGATCCGAAGCGGGCGCGTGAACTTGTCGCCGGTACTTTGAAAAAGGGGGCGCAGTGGATCGTCAGCGCCGAGCTCCCGCGAATCATGGAAGCTCTTCCCCCCGTGACCGATAAGTACTTAACGGAGCTCCACGGATTTTTCTTCAGCGGCGATGAGAAGGAAACGTACGTCGCCGGGATGTTCATGGACGTCGCGGATCGCCGCTACATCGTGCTGAGCGAGGCCAGGGAACTCTGGGAAAGCGACTCGGTCGGCGACATCGTCGAAGAGGAGATGGCGCACCTGGATCAGTTCGACGGGCTTTTGCGCGATGAAAACGGCGAACTTCCCGTTATTTTAGAGAACGGGCGCGTTCAGTCGATGCAGGTTTTCCTGACTGAATTCGCGGCCAAACGTTTCGTGCGCGACCGCCGCGCTCACGCCCTTTTGAGCTGGAGCATCCTGGCGGAACTCGCGGATTATCACGAGAGCGTGGGGGGCAAGCGCTGGGTTTACGCCGGGTTCTTGGGACTTGCACGGGCGCTTGGTGAGCTGTCACGGCTCACGGGGAAGAAATGGAACGAGCTCGAAGGCGCGGAGCTCATGCCATATTACCAAGAGACAATGCGTGATCCGGCCCGCCAAAAGCGGTTCGCGGAAGGCCGCCTTCGCGTCGCGGATCCCGCGCACCTGATCATGGCGGAATGGCTGCTGCATTTTTCCGACTACGGATTCGGAGAGCAATTCGAACCGTACCTGCGGGCGGTGTTCGCGCATCGCGGACTCGCGAACGTCGGGCTGGATTTGATGGAGCGGGCGTTAGCCAAACTGCGCCAATCCCCCAGCGACTACGATCAGCAGGGACTAAGAATCTTCCGCCAGTTCCTGAAATCCAAAACGATGCGTGAAAAACTCGGTTTCCAGGAGTTCACGCGCATCGCCCTCGAGTTCGTCTCGCTCTATCCACTCTACATGGAGCATTCGTTGCTGGCCCATGACATGGGGACCGCTCTGCGCGAGTTTGCCGAGCCCGAACTCATGTTTCAGGCGTTCGACGTTTTGCTGCGAAACCATCCGCGCGCGGCCCGGAACAAAAGCTTGGATTCTTTGCTCGCCGGCATGCGGCTTCGGCCCGAACTCGTTCGGCCGGGGTTCGCCTATCTGGACAAACTTGAGTATTCGCCGAGAAGCGCGTTGATCCACGAGTTGCGCCTGAAGCCAAGGGATGTCGCCGGGGCTCTTCCGCGCATGAACCCCGAAAGCTTCAACGTCATAACCGAAATGGTAGAGGAGGGCGCAATCGCGTCCGCCATCGATGGAATGTGGAACGCTTATGCGTTTTCGTTCAGTGGCGCGCCCGATCAGGTGGTCGATACGCATTTGCGCGCGGTACGCATGGCCTCGGGCCGATCGTTCAAGGCGCGCCTTGCCGACTTGGTCCGTATGGCCAATTATTTCGTCGAATTCAGTGAAGAAGTGCCGCGGCCCAAGCGTCAGGAGCTCAAGGCGAAGATCCGCGCGTTCTTAAAGGAAATGGCGCGCGGGGCGAACGTGAAAGCCCGGCGGGAAGCGGCAGAGCAGGCGCTCGGCAAGCTTTGGTAGGCTTGCCTCGAGCGGGACGGTCGGCTAAGGTGCGGCCACCGCATCGAATCATAAAAAGGAGACCTTAATGGCCATCGAAACCACCTTCAGCATCATCAAGCCCAATGGCGTGAAAAAAAACGTCATCGGTTCGATCATTCAAATGTTCGAGAAAAACGGACTTAAAATTTCGGCGATGAAGCTGACCAACATTGAAAAACAGAAATGCGAAGAGTTCTACGCCGAACATAAAGAGCGTCCGTTCTTCGGCGAACTGGTGAGTTTCATGACCTCTGGTCCCGTGGTGTTGATGGCTTTGAAAGGCGAAAACGCGGTCACCCGCAATCGCGAAATCATGGGCGCCACCGATCCGAAGAAGGCCGCGCCGGGTACGATCCGCGCGCTTTACGGCGACAGCGTCGGTGAAAACACCGTGCATGGCAGCGACAGCCCGGCCAGCGCGGAACGTGAATTGAAGATCTTCTTTGACAGCAAAGAATTCGCAAACCCGTAATCAAGAATTCGAATTGACCATCGACTCGCTCTCTTATTTCGGAGGGCGGGGAGTTGGCCGCGTCGGTGGACGTACGGACGGTCGCGTCGTCTTCGTGCCCCGAACCGCCCCCGGCGACCGGGTTCGCGTGCGGGTCGTCGCGGACAAGGGCCGCTTTCTCGAAGCGGAACTCACCGAAATTTTAGAAAACTCCCCGCATCGGCGTGAACCGCCGTGCCGTTACTTCGAGCGCTGCGGCGGATGCGCATGGCAGCACGTCGACTATCGAACTCAGAGCGAGCAAAAAGAAAAAATCGTGCGCGACAGCTTTCGGCGTCTCGAAAAACGCGCGCCCATTGAATGGCTGCCGTTCATAAAAGCGCCGGATGAATTCGGCTATCGCAATCGCATTCAAGTGCAGACGCAAGGAAGCGACTTCGGATTTTTCGCGCGTCGTACGCGTGAGCTGGTGAAAATCGACCGCTGTTTGATCGCGGAAGACGCGATCAATCGCGAGCTCAAGGATCTTGAGCCCGACCCGAATTCACGCAAGATCGAAATCGCTCTTCAGCCTGACGGTCAAGTGCGCGTGATGCCGAACGAGCGCGATCCCGAAGCCGCGCTCTTTTCGCAAGTGAACAGCAAACAAAATGAAGCGTTGATCTCGAGGCTGCTCGCTCTGATTCGCGTCGAACCGGATTGGATACTCGACCTGTACGCGGGTTCGGGAAATCTGACTTGTTCACTGCGCGAGCGTTTTCCCGGCGTTCCGATCCGTGCCGTGGAACTCAGTCGCGGCGCGGTTGCCCGGGGTCGCGCGGAACTTCCCGATGTCGAGTGGCTTGCTGAAGACGTCGAAGCGGCGCTAAGGCGCATGCGTAGGCCCGCGGGCCGCGGACTCGTCGTGCTCGATCCGCCGCGCGCGGGCGTCAGCGCTCAGGTCGTCGAATCGCTCGCGCGTCTAAGTCCTGAGCAGATTCTTTATGTCAGTTGCAATCCCAGCACGGCGGCGCGGGACATCGAACGTTGGCTCGAAAGGGGCGGTTTGCCTCTTCAAAAAGTGCAGGGCCTGGACATGTTTCCACAGACCGAGCACGTCGAGATCGTCGCCTCCTTATGCGGCGCAATTTAGCGTTGATTCAAGGCTTCATTCTGCTACCGTTGAGAGCATGAAAATCCTACCTTTTCTCCTGACGTCTCTTGGTGCGATTTGCCTCTTGGCCGCGTGCACGAGCGCCACTAAAGACCAGCGTGAGCGGGCCGCGCTGCACGCGCAAATCGGCACGGGATTTTTAGAACGCGGGCACTATCCGCAGGCGTTGAACGAGATGCTCAAGGCGGAGCAACTCGATCCCACCAATCCGTCGATCCTCAATAATTTGGGCCTGACGTATTACGTGCGCGGTAAACACAAACTGGCTGAGGCGAAATTTCGCGCCGCGATCAAAAGCGATTCGAAATTCTCCGACGCGAAAAACAATTTGGCGCGCGCGCTGATGGACCAGGGGAAATACCCTGAAGCGCTGAAATGGCTTCACGAGGTCGAGGGCGACTTAACTTATGTTTATCCCGATAAAACTTTTTCCAATCTGGGAATGGCGTACTTCGAGAGCGGCGATTACAAGAAGGCCGAGTCCTATCTGGCGCGTTCGCTCGAGCTTCGTCGCGACAGCTGCACGGCGGCGAATTATTACGGCCGCTCGCTCTATGAATCGAAGAAGGTGAAGGCCTCGGCCGATGTGCTCGATCAGGCGATCGAATACTGTCGGGCGACTCGTTATGAAGATCCGCTTTACTTTTCTGCGTTGAGTTATTTCTCATTGGGTAACAAGGAAAAAACTCGCGCGCGTCTCGAAGAATTGCTCAAGGATTATCCGAAAAGTAAATATGTCGCCAAAGCCAAAGGAATGCTAGGGTTGCTGGAACAATGAAGAACACGGGCGCGCTGCTAAAATCGAAACGCGAAAGTTCGAATCTGTCGATCAGCGAAGTGGCGCTGGCGACCAAGATCAATCCGAAAATTCTGGCCGCGATGGAAGCCGGCGAGACCACCAATTTGCCGTCGAAAACCATCTTGAAAGGCTTTGTCCGTTCGTACGCTTTGTTTTTGAAAATGGATGTCGATGAAGTTTTGCGCGCGTTTCAAGAGGACACGGGCGGCCCGCCGCCCGGCGCCGAGCGCGCGATCGTGGAGCCCGCGCGCAGCGAGACGCCTTCGCGCCGGCGCGTGGACGAAGAGAACTCGAGCGGCTTGCGTACGGCCGCCGTTGTCGTCATCGTGCTGTTGATCGGTTTGATCATCGGCGTGCGCGAACTGATCGAAAAGTATCAGCGCGAGAAAGTGGTCGAGACTTCGGTCGCCGAACAAGTGAGTCCGATTCCCGAAGGCGCGCAGATCAAGGATGTGACGATCACCGCGGAGCCCGCGACCGCGCCCGAGAAAACGGAAGAGACCAAGCCCGAAGAAACGAAACCTGAAGCCACCGAGGCCGCGAAACCCGCCGAAACTGAACCCGGGGCGAAACCGGCGGTCAAGCCGACCCTTCACGAGCAAACTCGTGTTGCCGAGATGCAGCCGGTAGAGGAAAGACCGGCGGAAAAGACGCCGGAGAAGCCGGCCGAGCCCGCGGTGAATATCGGCAAAGTCGATCGCGCGATTCCGAATTCGATTCGTAAAGAAGTTCCGTTTATCGCGGAAATGAAGCCGCTGCAGATGCCGGTTCGTCCGCCGCAAGCGGTGGGAGCTCCGCCGCTGAACTTCCACGGCGATATGCCCGCGCGCGAAGCCGCGCCCGAATCCGCGCCCGTGACGACGACCGAAGCGACGCCGGCGACCAAGCCACCGACGCCCGCGCCTTCAGAAGCCTCGCTCGCCAAAGCGGTGCGCAATGAAATCATCTTGGAAGCGCTCGACAAGGTGGAAGTGAAGTTTCAAGTGAAGGGCGAGACCAAGCGCGTTTCGCTTGGTCCCACGCAAGTCCATACCATCCGCGCCGATTCGCCGTTGACGATCGATTTCAGCGACGGCGGCGCGGTGAATGTGATTTTGAACGGTCGTGAGCGCGGCGTTCCCGGGGATCTCGGCAAGCCTAAGACCATCAAGATCCCGTGAATCACCTTAAAAAACTTTTTTGGTTTTCCCTGATCGTCAAAATGATCTTGGTGGCGGCCTTGCCGCTGACCAGCGACGAATCCTACTATTGGGTTTGGTCCAGACACATGCAGCTCAGCTATTATGATCATCCGCCGTTCGTGGCTTGGCTGTTCTGGCTGGGCGACTTCACGCGCTGGTTTCCGGGCAGCGTGCGCTGGCCCGGCGTTTTGTTCGGCCATCTCGGTCTTTGGCTATGGTTGCGCGCGCTCACTCCGTTTCTGACCGTTGAGCAACGCGTGCAGTGGCTGTGGTTGGCTCTGCTGTCCCCGCTGGTGGGTGGAACGGGTTTGTTGGTGACGCCGGATCTGCCTTTACTCGTGTTTTACGGACTGGCGCTCTGGCTGTTCTTCCTATGGCAAGCCGCGCCGTCGATGGGGCTGTCGTTGGTTTTCGGTTTGGCACTCGGGCTTGGCTTCACCTCGAAGTACATGATGGTGCTTTTCGTCTTGAGCTTGTTGCCGCTGCTCGCGTTCTCGAAAACCGTTCGTTACGGCGCGCTGAAGAGCGCGCACTGGATCGCGCTCGGCGGGGTGCTCGGCGCGACGCCGGTGTGGCTATGGAACTATATGAACGATTTCGCGTCGATTAAATTTCAGGCGGCGCATGGGCTGGACCGCGTGTGGAAACCTTCGTGGACAATCCATTACGTCGGCGCGCAGGTCGGGATCATTTTCCCAATCGTGTTGTATTGGTCGCTGCAAGCCCGGCGCA